>JAFYLG010000113.1 GCA_017537225.1 Lachnospiraceae bacterium | reverse complement strand
TGAGCGCTGTGGCTTTGGGATTGAAGTGCGCCTACATCATGGTGAGATCGTTCGTCGCGAGACCAGTACATACACAGAGCGCATGATCGATGAGATGGCCCGTCAGATCGTCAGTCAGTCCTCCTTTGGTGGAGAAGGTGAAGATGGTCAGGCAGGCATCGATGGATCAGCAGGCGGAGATGGTAAAGGCGTCAACGGAAAATCTGGTGTTGGTAAGTCCTCCGACGGAAACGGCGGTAAGACCGGAGATAAAAAAGGTCAGAGCGCAGAGAAGAGTGGAAAGGCCGGAGATGGAAAAGATGCTGGCACGATCGGCAAAGATGGAAAAAATGGTGACGGCAAGGCCAAGTTTGGCGATCGCAAAGAGTTCTTCCACCGCAAGCCCAGCAATCCTGACGTGCTGTGGGGCCGTGACTTTGACGATGAGCCTACTCCTTTGAGTACGGTTATTGGTGAGATGGGCGAGATTGCCGTTAATGGCAAGGTGCTGAATCTGGAAAAGAGAGAGTTACGCAGCGGCAATTTCATGATGATTTTCGATGTGACTGATTTTACCGATACCATTACGGTAAAGATGTTTGTCCGCACCGAGTATATAGAGGAAATCGACCCTGTGGTTAAGAAGGGAGCCACCCTGAAAATCAAGGGTGTTACTACCATTGACAAATTTGATGGTGAGCTGACTCTGTCTTCCGTCAGTGGTATCCGCAAGGGTGAGGAGACCGAAGACCCTCGCCGTGATATGGCAGAGGTAAAGCGTGTGGAGTTACACTGTCATACCAAGATGAGTGATATGGACGGCGTAGCTGATGCCAAGGATATCATTAAGCAGGCAAAAAGATTTGGCCATACCGCTCTGGCAATCACGGATCATGGCTGTGTACAGGGCTTTACCGAAGCTGCCCATGCGCTGGATCGTGGGGATAGCTTTAAGGTGATCTACGGTGTAGAGGGATACCTGATCGATGATTTACAGGACATCGTGACTCGCTGCAAAGATCAGACATTAAACGATACCTTTGTGGTCTTTGATATTGAGACCACTGGTTTTAGTGCCATGAAAAACAAAATCATCGAAATCGGTGCGGTCAAGGTGCAAGGTGGTGAGATCGTAGACCGCTATTCTACCTTTGTCAATCCTGGCGTGCCTATTCCCTTTGAAATTGAAAAGCTGACTGGCATCAACGATAGTATGGTGCTGGACAGTGCTCCCATCGAAGTGATCCTGCCTCAGTTTTTGGAGTTTGTGGGCGATGCCGTACTGGTAGCTCATAATGCCAACTTTGATATGGGATTTATCGAATATAATGCCAGACAGCAGGGGATCCCGTTGAACAATACCTATGCAGATACTCTGGCGTTGGCCCGTATTCTGTTGCCCCAGATGTCCCGTTTTAAGCTGGACAACGTGGCCAAGGCATTAAATATATCGCTGGAACATCATCACCGCGCTGTGGATGATGCAGAGACCACAGCACATATTTTTGTGAACTTTATTGGTCGCTTGAAGGATATGGATGTTCATACCCTGGCTCAGGTCAATGAACTGAGTAACATGAACGATGAGGCATTGCGCAAGCTGAACAGCCACCATATCATTCTTCTGGCTAAAAATGATACCGGTCGTATCAATCTGTACCGTCTGGTGTCCTGGTCCCATCTGCGTTATTATGCCAAGAATCAGCCCCGTATCCCTAAGAGCCTGCTGGCTAAATATCGTGAGGGTCTGATCATCGGTTCTGCCTGTGAGGCAGGAGAGTTGTTTAAGGCCATTGTAGACGGTGCTTCCGATGAGGATCTGGCAAAGATCGTTCGTTTTTACGATTATCTGGAGATCCAGCCTCTGGGCAATAATGAGTTTATGCTGAGAGAGCAGAAGCATGCCAGCACCTGGGAAGATCTGATGAACTATAATTGCAAGATCATTTCTTTGGGTGAACAATTCCACAAGCCGGTAGTGGCTACCGGTGACGTACATTTCCTGAATCCGGAGGACAGTATTTATCGTGCCATCATTATGGCGGGTAAAGGTTTTAAGGATGCGGACAATCAGGCTCCTCTTTATTATCGCACCACCGAGGAAATGCTGAAGGAATTTGAGTATCTGGGCAGCGATAAGGCCTATGAAGTGGTCGTGAAAAACACCAATATGATCGCCGATATGTGCGAACTGATTTCTCCGGTTCGCCCGGATAAGTGTGCCCCTGTTATTCCGGATTCGGATAAGACACTGCGTGAGATCTGCTATAACAAGGCCCACGAGATCTATGGTGAGAAGCTTCCTACCATCGTAGAGGAGCGTCTGGAGCGTGAGTTAAATTCCATCATTTCCAACGGTTTCGCTGTAATGTACATTATCGCTCAGAAGCTGGTTTGGAAGTCCAATGAGGATGGTTATCTGGTAGGCTCCCGAGGATCCGTAGGTTCTTCTTTTGCGGCGACAATGTCCGGTATCACGGAAGTAAACCCTCTGAGCCCTCACTATATCTGTCCTAACTGTTATTACAGTGATTTTGATTCGGAAGAGGTCAAGGCCTTTGGTGGCATGGCCGGTTGTGATATGCCGGATAAAAACTGTCCTGTCTGCGGTCAGCCTCTGAAAAAAGAAGGCTTCGATATTCCCTTTGAGACCTTCCTGGGCTTTAAAGGAAACAAGGAGCCAGATATCGACTTAAACTTCTCTGGTGAGTATCAGCCCAAGGCTCATAAATATACCGAAGTTATTTTTGGATCTGGTCAGACCTTCCGTGCCGGTACCATCGGTACTTTGGCGGAGAAGACAGCCTATGGTTTTGTGCAGCACTACTATGCAGACAAGGAGATACGCAAGAGAAAATGTGAGATCAATCGTATCACTCAGGGCTGTGTAGGCGTGCGCCGGACCACCGGTCAGCATCCAGGCGGTATTATCGTACTGCCTCTGGGCGAGGAAATTTATTCCTTTACCCCTGTGCAGCACCCTGCCAATGATATGACCACCGACATTATTACCACTCACTTTGATTATCACTCCATCGACCACAACCTACTGAAACTGGATATTCTGGGACACGATGATCCTACCATGATTCGTATGTTGGAGACGTTAGTGCCGGATTTCCGCGCTCAGGAGATCCCTCTGGATAGCCCGGAGGTTATGAGCCTGTTTATGAATACGTCAGCTTTGGGAATTACTCCCGACGATATCAGTGGCTGTCAGTTGGGCGCTCTGGGTATCCCAGAGTTTGGTACAGACTTTGCCATGCAGATGTTGATCGATGCCCAACCTAAGTACTTTTCTGACTTGGTACGTATCGCCGGTCTGGCACACGGTACCGACGTATGGCTGGGCAATGCCCAGGATCTGATCAAGAGTGGCACGGCCACCATTCGTACGGCCATCTGTACCCGTGACGATATTATGATCTATCTGATCCAGATGGGCATGGAACCCAGTATGTCCTTTGATATCATGGAAAAAGTTCGTAAGGGTAAGGGACTGACTCCTGCCTGGGAACAGGCTATGCGAGAGCACAATGTGCCCCAGTGGTACATCGATTCCTGTAACAAGATCAAGTACATGTTCCCTAAGGCCCATGCGGCAGCCTACGTTATGATGGCATGGCGTATCGCCTATTACAAGATCCATCATCCTCTGGCCTATTATTCTGCCTTCTTCAGTATTCGTGCGGCAGGTTTTTCCTACGAGCTCATGTGTCAGGGCAAGGAGAAATTAAAATTCCATCTGGCCGATTATCGTAACCGTATCGATACCCTGTCTCAGAAGGAACAGGGTACGCTACGAGATATGCGTATCGTAGAAGAAATGTATGCTCGTGGCTATGAGTTTATGCCTATCGACTTGTTCCGCGCCAAGGCTCGTGACTTCCAGATCCTGGAGGGCAAGATCATGCCTTCATTAAACAGTATCGATGGTCTGGGTGACAAGGCGGCAGAAGCCATCGTAGAGGCAGTAAAGGATGGTCCTTTCCTGTCTCAGGAGGATTTCTATCAGCGTACTAAGGTCAGTCGAACCATCATTGATCTGATGGATTCCATGGGACTGTTTGGAGATATTCCAAAGAACAATCAGATGTCACTGTTTGATTTACTGGGGTAACGTAGAAATGAAAAACATAAGGAAAGTAATTATCATCGGTTGTCCCGGCAGTGGCAAGAGTACCTTTGCCAGGGCGCTGCATGAAAAGAGTGGTTTGCCTTTGTTTCATTTGGATATGATGTACTGGAATGCGGATCGTACGGTGGTGGCCAAAGATGTCTTCCTGGGAAGATTGCAGGAAGTGCTTCAAAAAGAACGATGGATCATCGACGGCAACTATGGCTCTACCATGGAGCTGCGTATGGCAGCCTGTGATGCGGTGTTCTTTTTGGATTATCCACTGGAGGTATGTTTGGCTGGTGTAGCTGCCCGCAGAGGCCAGGCGCGCCCAGATATGCCATGGGTGGAGCCTGTAGATGGCGAGCTGGATGAGGAGTTTATGACGCTGATTCAAAGGTTTGAACAGGATCATCGACCTCGGATTTTAGAATTGCTTGAGAAGTATGTGGATAAGGAGATCATCGTATTTCGCAGCCGTGAGGAGGCACAGGCCTATTTAGCACCTATTGAGGAGGCCATCGCCCGCGTGGAGCGAATGGAATATTTGCTGGATGAGATCACAGAAGGCTTGCGTTTAGAACAGGAGGGCGGAGTTGTCTTTGATTTCGGTCAGTGGAAAGAAAAAATTCACGAATTGACAGCGTATTATGAAAGTGGTCTTTGGATGCAGGACTATCGACGGGATGAGCAGGGATACTTTCCTGTTGATTTAAAACGAGGTGTTCTGTCGGAAGATGCTGTTTATGATTTGTTGACAGAGTTGGATGAGAGGCGCTGAAGGTGTTGCAGCTGTCGCAGGCAGGAGGTCGCAATGGAAAATGTTAATAAAACTTTGTACATTCCTTTGTTTGGAAAGGCATATGTGAGTGAAAAAGGGATCTTGTTAAAAGATCCCAAGGCAGAGAAGATCTGGGCCGCAGAGGGGTTTCCCCTTAAGGGAAAGTCTAAATCCAAATGGCTGGCCTATTATATGGCCATGCGTGCCAGAGTTTTTGATCAGTGGCTGCAGAAGCAGGTGACAGCAGACCCTTCGGCAGTGGTTCTGCATTTGGGATGTGGGTTGGACAGCCGTGTACTGCGTGTGAGCACACCTGCCCTGGGGCACTGGTATGATGTGGACTTTCCAGAGGTGATCAAGGAGCGCAAGCGATATTTTCAGGAGGATGACCATTATCACATGGTTGCTTCCGAGGTGCGGGATCCTCAGTGGTTACAACAGATTCCCGCTGACAGACATGCCATCATTGTAATGGAAGGCATCAGTATGTATCTGTCTTTGGAATAATTAAAATCATTGCTTAAAAACTTGCAGGGGTACTTCGCCAAGGTGGATATTTTGATGGATTGTTATACAACGTTCGCTGCGAAAGCTTCCAAATATAAGAATCCCATCAATGATGTTGGCGTCACACAGGTATACGGTCTGGATGATCCAACAGTGTTGGAGGTTGGTACCGGATTAGAATATATCAGAGAGCATCAGATGACACCGGGGGCTATGATCAACGAGCTGACTGGTATAGAACGTACCATTTTCAGCAAAGTATACGGTGGCGAGATGGCTCGAAAGATGTATCGGATGTATGAGTATGAGACGAAATAGGAATCGAAAGGAGTAGCCAACATGAAAGTAAATCCCAGTGTTTTCCTGATGAAAACCAAACCAGTGTTAAAACTGTTGTTGGAAAAGTTATTGGAGCAGTATGACTATGTGTCCATCCTTGCTACAGATTCTCAGGCTAAGTCTTACAGCGTTTCTCGCAGAAATGTGCGTATCAGTCAGGATGGCATGTTGACGAATCGTGGTTTTGTGGTGAAGGTGTCGGATGGTGGTCGTTACGGCGAGTACTCCTTTAATCATATTTCAGAGGAGAAGATCAACGAGATACTGGCAGGTGTGAGTCGTGCACTGGTTGCTTCCAATCAGGTAGTAGCTCATGGAATGTGTGAAAATCGTTATTCGGTGCCTGTAGAGGAGCCTACGGTGTTTGTGGGTGCTACAGAGTATGAAGTAGATCCGGTAGAAATGGGGGATGATGCCATTCTGGATCATCTACGCCGTGTCATGGAGCGTGGATTGGCAGTCAGTGAGCAGCTGATCGACTGTCATGTTGCCTGCAATTATCAGAAGTACTCTAAAATCTTTTTGTCAAAGAATAAGGATCTGGAACAGCATGTCATGTGGATGACCGGTATGATGGCGACGCTGGCTTCCCGTGGCCAGGAAATCAAGGATTATCACAAGGGATACTCCAATCTGGGCGGTGCGGAGGTGCTGCGTAAGATGGAAGAGGATGTGGAGGAGTGTGCCCGTGTTGCAGTGGAATTGTTGGAGAGTGAGTCCATGGTGCCGGGCGAGTATGACTGCATCTGCGATCCCGGTGTTACCGGTATGATCGTCCATGAGGCTTTCGGTCATGGTGTAGAGATGGATATGTTTGTAAAGAAGCGTGCCCTGGCAGAGGAATATGTAGGCCGGTATGTGGCATCTCCTCTTGTGACGATGCGCGACGGTGCCGCTTCTGCCTGTGAGACTGCCACTTATTTCTTTGACGATGAGGGTACCATGGCCCATGATACCGTTGTTATTGACAATGGTATTTTAAAGCAGGGCATCAGTGATCTGCAGTCGGCCATGATCCTGGGCACAGAGCCTACCGGCAATGGCCGCAGAGAAAGTTATAAGCGTAAAGCTTACACCCGCATGACCAATACTTTCTTTGAGGGTGGAAACAGTACCAAGGAAGAGATGATCGCATCCATACAGTATGGCTTTTTGCTGGAAAATGCCAGCAGTGGTATGGAAGATCCGAAAAACTGGGGCATTCAGTGTATGGTGAACATTGCCCGTGAGATCAAAGACGGTAAATTGACCGGACGTATCTTTTCTCCCATTGTATTGACTGGCTATGTGCCGGATCTGTTGAAATCCATTTCCATGATGTCGGAGACTGTGGAACTGGGCGGCGGTGGATTCTGCGGTAAGGGATACAAAGAGTGGGTCAAGGTATCCGATGGCGGCCCTTATATCAAGGCTCGCATCCGCTTAGGATAAGGAGGTGTTGACGATGATCAAGCAGATTTTGAAGGCGATAGAGCGTGCAAATATCGCTCAATATTATATTAATAGTACGGAGACTCAGTCGATAGAGAGCTTTTTTGTCCGTCAGCGACTGGATCTGACCCGTGCAGTGGATACTACGGAGTATATGGTCACGGTGTATCGTTCTTATGAAAAAGATGGCCGCAATCTGTTGGGGGCTTCGGATGCTCAGATCTATCCTGGTATGGAAATGGAAGAGATAGAAGCTGCACTGCGCTCTGCCTATCATGCAGCAGGCTTTGCCGGCAACCAGTCTTATGAACTGTACGCAGGTACCAAAGAAGAATATATTCATTCCACCAGTGGTCTGGCAAAACAGTCCCTGGAGGAGACTATGGCCCAGATGACAGAAGCTCTATTTAGAGTCGATACGAAAGAAGATGTGTTTGTCAACTCGGCGGAGATTTTTGCCATCCGTCAGGTACATCATATTTTGAATTCCTGTGGCGTGGATATCAGCTATGAGACCTATCAGGTAAAGGGAGAATATGTGATCCAGTGCATAGCACCTCAGGATGTAGAGACATATCATTCTTTTTCCTATCGTGAGCCAGAGGTAGAAGCACTGCACCGGGATGTGGAGGAAGCGCTGGCTATGACGCAAGCCAGAGCGCAGGCGAAACAGGCACCTCAGGCAGGAGAATATCGTATCATTTTGTCAGGCGAGCAGATGAATACACTGTTTAGCTACTATGTAAGCCGCAGTGGCAGTGGTATGGTATATCAGCAGTATTCTAACTACCAGGTGGGTATGCAGGTCCAAGGATCTACAGAGAATGTAAAGGAAGGAGATCGCTTGACCATCTGGCTGAAAGCTAAGGATCCCTTCAGCAGTGAGGGTATTCCTATGAAGGATCGGGTATTGTTAGAGGATGGTGTGCTGCGCACCATTCATGGTGGCAATCGTTTTGCCCAGTATCTGGGAATCGAACCTACCGGTTTTTATGGCAGTATTCAGGTGCCCGTAGGAGAGAAACCGCTGGAAGAGATGAAGCAGGGAGCCTATTTGCATATCGTCAGCTTTTCTGATTTTCAGATGGATGATTTTACAGGCCACTTTGGCGGAGAGATCCGTCTGGCATTTTTAAGTGATGGTGAAAGAGTCATTCCTGTTACCGGTGGTTCTGTCAACGGAAGTATCCTGGAAGTGCAGGATCGTATGGTGTTTTCTAAAGAGCGCTATACCAACAGTCGCTACGACGGACCTATGGCGGTAGTTTTGGAGGGTGTACAGGTGGCTGGAGCATAACATCGTCACATTGTAATATCGTAATACATAAGTGTATAGAAAAAAGAGTTCTGTCATTCAGTGTATAAACACTGGAAACAGAACTCTTTTTTTGTCTGTTTCTGCGTTAAAACCTGTATGGATCGTACTAAGGTTCGACAGTCTTTGCAGAGGGGATTGGCTATAATCATGCTACATTCTGACGATGAGGAGAAGGACGATGGAGTCATAGAATGATATATGTATGCTACATAGATATTTTATTTTTAGTCAACTGGATGATGAATATGGTGATTTTGTTGCTGACCGGAAAGTTTTTAAAAAAGCAAATTCACCTGAAATATTTGGGAATCGGAGCAGCATTGGGGGCGGCCTGGGAATGTTTTTCTGTAGGATTTATTGCCAGGTTCTCATGGGAGGTTGATATCATTCGATTCATATTGCATGGTATGGATTGGATCTGTATTCCTATGGGTATGGTTTCTGTTTCATACCCTGACAAACAGTGGCGAGAACAATTGCGAGGATGTCTATGTCTTTATGTAATGTCATTTTTACTGGGAGGGATGATCCATGCCATATGGGAAAACACAGGATTAAGAGATTTTTGGCAAACATGGATGTCAGGAAGTGATGTGGAGGCAATCTCGATTTGGTTGTTAGCCCTGTCTATGCTGAGTGGAATAACTGCCATCGAGTTAGGACGATATTATCGGAAGATGACCAGTAAAAGAGAAATGATCCAGGAAGTAGTGTTATATGCAGGGGATCGTCAATGGACAGTGAAGGCACTGTGGGACAGTGGCAATCAGCTGCGGGATCCATACTCTGGTAAGCCGGTACATATTGTGGAGCGGAAAGAATTGAAATCTCTATTAGGAGAAGGATATCAAAGTCTCTTGTCTTATATTGAGCAGGGCGTGACTATGGTTGAATCGCAAGACTATAGAGCAGGGACCGGAGAAATGGGACAGCAAATCATATCAACACCTTATTTTTTTGGGGTGCATCTGATCCCTTGCCGTAGTCTTGGCAGTGGCCACACCTTACTTCCGGCATTTTCTATTACTAAAATTCTTCTGGCCGACGGCTCGATGTTGATGGAGCCGCTGGTGGGCCTGAGTCCGATTTCTTTGTCAGAGGATGGCAGCTATGGGATGTTGCTGCATTCACAAACAGACGAAATGAGGAGGAACCAATAAATGGTCATAAAAGTATCTGTACCCGGACAATTTCAATTTAAACTATTACCAACTGTGCGCAATCTGATGTTTGCGGGTCAAAGCGAGGTGCATTATATTGGCGGCAGTGATATTTTGCCATCGCCCTTGGATACGGAAGATGAGGCATGGTATCTGGAACGATTGATGGAGGGGGACCAGGAAGCACGATCTGTTTTGATCGAACATAATCTGCGTCTTGTGGTCTACATTGCCAAAAAGTTTGATAATACAGGTGTGGGAGTAGAGGATCTGATATCCATTGGAACCATTGGTCTGATCAAGGCGGTAAATACTTTTAACCCAGTGAAAAATATAAAATTGGCTACATATGCGTCCCGCTGTATCGAAAACGAGATCCTGATGCATCTTCGACGCAACAGCAAAACACGGGTGGAAGTTTCAATCGATGAACCGCTTAATGTGGATTGGGATGGCAATGAATTGCTATTATCAGATATTTTGGGGACAGAGGGAGATGTGATCGGACAGGACCTGGAGGAAGAAGTGGAGCGAAATCTGCTTCGTCAGGCCATAGACCATCTGGATGAAAGAGAACGAATTATCGTAGAACTTCGTTTTGGATTAAATCGGGAAGACGGTGAGGAAATGACTCAAAAAGAGGTGGCAGATCATCTGGGCATTTCCCAATCTTATATTTCCCGACTGGAAAAGAAGATCATGAAACGTTTAAAACGTGAAATCGTAAAGTTTGGATAAAAAGCAAGTGATCCTATCTTAGAATATTATTGAGAAAGATGATTTGGTACATAATAGGGACTGATCTTTGACAAGCTATGTCGATAGACAGTCCCTGAACTTTTGTTGCCATATGCACTGCGATTGATGAGTGTACCTCTGTGATGAAAACCGGGAATTCTATCGGACTCAATGGTTTTTCTTGACAAGGATAGTAAAACCATCTATAATTTATAGCATATAATTCCTACTAAAAAAATAGGGATTTATCGAAGATCTGGCGTTTCTGGTGCATAAACAGAGCGGCAGTATCGTTTTGTTTACAGGAGGATGTACATGTCACAGGATGTACTGATTTTAAAAGGCATCGAAAAGAGTTTTGGAGAGACAAGGGTTCTTCAGGGCATCGATTTGCATATTGCTCAGGGTGAGTTCTTGACACTTTTAGGTTCTTCCGGATGTGGAAAGACCACCACCATCCGTATTGTGGCCGGACTGGAGACGCCGGATGCCGGTCAGGTGTTACTGGATGGCGAGGATGTGACTGACAAGGAGCCGTATCAACGTAACGTAAATACCGTATTCCAGAATTATGCATTGTTCCCTCACATGAATGTTGAAGAGAATATTGGTTACGGATTAAAATTAAAGAAAAAGAGTAAACAACAGATCCATGAGGCGGTGATGGAAGCGCTGAAGCTGGTACAGCTGGAAGGTTACGAGAAACGTATGCCCTCCGAATTGTCCGGTGGACAGCGCCAACGTGTGGCCATTGCCCGCTCTATTATCAATGAGCCTAAGGTTCTTTTGCTGGATGAGCCACTGGGAGCCTTGGATCTGCAGCTGCGCCGTCAGATGCAGTTGGAGTTAAAGCGTCTTCAGAAGAAATTGGGCATCACATTTATCTATATCACTCACGACCAGGAAGAAGCATTAAACATGTCAGACCGTATCGCGGTGATGAAGGATGGACGCTTTGTGCAGATCGGTACGGCTCATGAGATCTATGATCATCCTCGCACTGCTTACGTAGCCCGTTTTGTAGGCAATGCCAATATCATCCATGTGGATGGGCAGACTCTGGCGGTACGCAGTGAAAATATCCAGTTGATGAGCCAGAAAATGGATGAGATGGATCGATTGCCTGAGAATGTGGATCATCAGAAGTCATTCGTCGGCGGCTTGCCTGGTATGATCAAAGAAAAGAGTTTTGTAGGTGGTATGCTGCGTATCGTCATCGCATTAGAGGACGGCACTGAGGTCATCGCCAGTCGTCACGGTATTGATGCGGATTGGGAGCCTGGACAAAGCTGCTTTGTGTACTGGGAGCCTCAGGCTGGTGTAACGGTAGAAGAGGAGTAAGGGTATGGGACGCAAATCCAACAACTGGCTCCTGATCGCTCCAATGTATATTTTTACGCTGTTGTTTGTAGCGGGACCGTTGATTTATATGTTGGTTCTCAGCTTTTTACAAAAGGCGGATGTGTGGGGCGTTGAATTTGTTTTTACTTTGAAAAATTATTTAAAGATCGGCAAACAGGTTTATTTGAATACTTTTTGGGAATCCATCAAGCTGGCCTTTGCCACCACGGCATTAACTTTGCTGATCGGCTATCCTTTTGGCTATTTTATGGCCAAGCTGCCTGAGAAGCGCAAGACATTGTTTATGTTGTTGATCGTGATCCCTTTTTGGACCAATGCGCTGATGCGTATGTATGGATGGATCATTTTATTCCGAAGCAATGGACTGATCGAGCAGGGGTTGATGGCCTTAGGGTTGATCGATGATTCGCTGAAGATGCTTTACAACTATAAGGCGGTACTGGCCGGCATGGTCTATGCTCTGCTGCCGTTTATGATCCTTTCCGTGTACAGTAGTGCAGAGAAAATGGACTGGACTTTAGTGGAAGCAGCCAAAGATCTGGGAGCCAAGAGCTGGCAGGCCTTTGTTACTATCACCTTAAAGTTGACTCTGCCAGGAATTCTGTCCGGTGTGATTTTGGTGTTTATTCCTTCTATGGGACTATTTTTCATTGCTGATATCTTAGGCGGTGGCAAGATCATGCTGGTAGGTAACCTGATCCAAAATCAGCTGATGAGTACTCGTGACTGGCCCTTTGCAGCGGCTTTAGCAGTGATCCTTATGCTGTTTACCACGCTGTTCATCTGGGGATACAAGAAAATCACCCACTCTGATGAGCTGGAAGGCTTACTGTAGGAGGTGGACAGATGAAGAGATATGAGTTGAAAAATTCACAGCCACCTGCAGTGAGAAAGCGAAAGTCAAAAGAAAAGCTGCGTCTATCCGATTGGTATCTGTACTTGCTTCTGGCAATCATGTATTTGCCCATTTTGATCGTAATTTTATATTCCTTCAATGCGTCCAAGACTTCGGTGATCTGGGGCGGATTCACCCTGGATTGGTACGGTGAGCTGTTTCATGACCGCAGTCTGTTGGAGTCATTGAAAAACAGTGTGATCCTGGCGCTCTTGTCCAGTTCTGTGGCTGGTATCGTAGGTACCCTGGGAGCCGTAGGCATGGCTCGTGTACAATTCCGTTCCAAGGGAATGCTGGAGTATCTGGTGTTAGTACCGATCATGATCCCGGAGATCATTTTGGGTATGGTATTTATGGCATTTTTCAGTCTGTTGGGACTGCCCTTTGGCATGACAACACTGGTGCTGGGTCACAGCGCATTCTGCGTTCCCTATGTGTACATGCAGGTCAAAGCCCGTCTGGTTGGCATCGACAAATCCTACGCCGAAGCAGCCAGAGATCTGGGTGCCAGAGAACGACAGGTGTTCTTTGATATTACCTTACCCTTGATCGCACCGGCTATCTTATCCGGTATGCTGCTGTCTTTTGCTATGTCACTGGATGACGTAGTGATCAGTATATTCGTGGCTGGTGCTCGTGTCAGCACTCTGCCTGTGAAGATCTATACCCAGTTAAAGACAGGTGTTACTCCGGAGATCAATGCCTTGTGTACGTTGATGTTGATCGTTACGGTGGTATTGGTACTGATATCCCAGCGTTTGCAACGCAAAAAAATGTAATGAATTGTAACAGAAGAGATTCTTTGGAATGATTCTGAGCAAGATAGCAGGAGAACCTGCAAATTTGACCCAAGGAGGAAAATGACAATGAAAAAGAGAGTATTGGCACTGATGTTGGCATTTATGCTGGCGATTCCCATGCTGAGCAGTTGCGGCTCCAAGCAGGAAGAATTGAACATCTATACCTGGGAAGATTATGTTCCTGACAGTGTAGTGGAAGCCTTTGAAAAAGAGACCGGTATCAAGGTCAATTACACCAACTTCCAGACCAACGAGGAGATGCTGTCTGTGCTTAGCAATGCCAAGGGCGGCGATTATGATATCATCCTGGCATCTGACTATATTATCAATATTGCTATCCAGGAAGGCCTGGTAGGTAAGCTGGACAAGAGCCAGATCCCTAACTTTGAGAATATTGATCCTTTGTATCAGGGTTTCTTCTATGACGAAGCCAATGAGTATACCGTTCCCTATGCCCCCGGTATTCCTCTGCTGGTCTATGATCCTGCCAAGGTGGATGTAGAAATCACCGGCTATGAGTCTCTGTGGGATCCTTCTCTGGAGGACAGCGTGGCTTTGATGGATACGGAGCGCGTGGTGATGGGTATGGCGTTAAAGATTTTGGGTAAGTCCTTTAATACAGAAAATCTGGAAGATATCCAGGCTGCCGGCGACCTGCTGATGAAACTGGCTCCCAACGTGCGTGTACTGAGCAATGATCAGACTCAGGACTATCTGCTCAGCGGTGACGTAAGCGCCGCCTTCCTGTTTACTTCTCAGGTAGTTCTGGCGCTGCAGGGCAATCCTAACCTGGAAGTAGTATATCCTAAGGAAGGTCTGGGTTTTGGCTGCGATGCCATGTTTGTCCCTGTGAATGCACCCAATGCATCCAATGCACACAAATTCTTAAACTATATCCTGCAGGGTGAAGTAGGTGCCGAGATCTCCACTCAGGTATGGTATCTGTGCGCCAATAAGGCTGCCTATGAATATCTGCCTGCAGATTTTCAGGATAGCCTGATCATCTCTGCGGACAGTGTTCCGGAGGGCGAGTTCATCCAGAACATTGGTACTGCCGCTACCGAACTTCATAACGAGATCTATACAGAATTTAAGGCAAACTTAGACTAAACAAAAAGGAAAAGGGTCGCAGAGGCGACCCTTTTTCCGCAATAATCATGCAGCGATTTCAATACGGCATTCATAGGTAAAAGAATTGATTTGTCAGATGTCATCTAGGATGTCAAGGCCGGGATCCTAACTTTTGCAGGCAAAAATCCCCTGAGCTTCCTTTGTATAAACCTTTCCAAATCCGTGCATCATTTCATTACAAGATGATGTGTGGAGGTGCCCGGTATGGCAGGATACAAGGTGGAGATCTGCGGGGTGAATACAGCGACCCTGCCCATATTGAGTGAAAGTGAAAAACGAGAGTTGTTTCGCAAAGTACAGCAGGGAGATAGGCAGGCAAGAGAACAGTATATTCAAGGGAACCTAAGGTTGGTACTCAGTGTGATCCAGCGTTTTTCCGGAAGTAACGAGAATCTGGATGATTTATTTCAAATCGGCTGTATTGGATTGATGAAGGCTATCGACAACTTTCAACCGGATACCTATGATGTAAAGTTTTCTACTTACGCTGTGCCGATGATCATCGGCGAGGTAAAGCGTTATCTGCGGGATACCTCCAGCAGCGTGCGAGTCAGTCGCTCCCTGCGTGATATGGCTTATAAAGCCATCTATGCCAAGGAAAGTCTGATGAAGCAGAATTGTCAGGAGCCTACGTTGAATGAGATCGCCAGCGAGGTGGGGATCACCCGGGAAGAAGTGGTATTTGCCATGGATGCCATTCAGACGCCGGTGAGTCTTTATGAACCTGTGTATACAGAGGGGGGAGATACCCTCTATGTGATGGATCAGATCAGCGATAAGAAAGAAAAAGAAGAAAATTGGGTAGAGAAAATTGCCCTTCGGGAAGCAATGAAACGCTTGCCTCAGCGGGAGAATCATATCATAAATATGCGATTTTTTGACGGCAAGACACAGATGGAAGTGGCAGAGGAGATCGGTATCAGCCAGGCCCAGGTCAGTCGTCTGGAGAAAAATGCGTTAAAGACAATGAGATCATACTTGGAATAGAGGAGAAAAAGATGGTATTTCGAAAGACAGAAGAGAAAGATTGCCCTCAGGTGATTGCTCTGTATCAGCAGGCTCAGTCTTATTTTAAAGAGGCAGGGATCGATCAGTGGCAAAATGGTTATCCCAATGCAGAGACCCTGGCTGAAGATATGGCCGGCGGTGAGAGTTACGTATTGGTGGATAAGGAGACGGGGGAAGTATTGGGTACCTGCTTTGTCAGCTTTGAAAAAGAACCGGATTATGATGTGATCTACGAGGGAAGCTGGCAGGAAACGGAGCCTTACGGCGTGGTCCATCGTGTAGCTGTGGTATCGAATCGCAAGGGTCAGGGGCTGGCCGGTCAGATGATCGAGTATGCGGCTGCTATGTGCCTTGAGAGAGGTATCACAAGTATGCGTATGGACACTCATGAGGACAATCGATCCATGCAGCGAATGCTTGTTAAAAGCGGTTTTGTGTATCGTGGTATCATTTATTTGGGAAGAGATGGCGCAAAGCGAGTAGCATTTGAGAAAATATTATAATATACTGTTAAACTCTGATATATACAGAAAACACAGGGGATTCTATAACAGAGGGAGTTTTATTGGACAACCAATCATATATTATATAGCCAGAACATAAGGGAAGAGTGATCAAAGAGTTAAGAAGTTCTTTTTGATCCGCATAGGAGGTACGGCTATGGAATATATGATGATGAAAAAAAGACTGATGATGAGAAGACGTATCCTGCGTTTGATGGTGATCGTAGGAGTATATGCAGGCCTATTGCTGGGGGCAGTTGCAATGTCCCTGTGTGCAATTTGGTTGATCAAGAACACCGTGTATGGTTTATGGCTTCTTTTAGCTGGCTGTTTTATGGTAGGTGGCTGGTTGTTTTTTCGGCTCACGAGAGAAGAATGTGTAAGTACGATGGTAAGGTATTCTTAAAAGAAAGTGACCTGAATCGTTATCCATTGCGGATAAGGATGACAGGTCACTTTTTGCGTGTGATAATGAGTTAAGAAGATTTATGAATTTTGATTGAGAAAGGCAACTTCCTGATTTTTCTCTATGGCATCCAGTAAGTCATCCAGGAAATTTTCGACTTTGTCGATCACTCGACTGGCGATAGACTGTACATGAGGCAGTCCATTGGCCATAGCTACAGGATGACCCACCACTTCCAGCATTTCTACATCGTTGTTATGGTCGCCCATAGCGATGATATCCTCGGTAGGAATCGCCAGATATTCGGCCAGACGGGCCATACCCCAGCCTTTGTTGATACCTTTGGCAGTGGCATCGATAAAGTTAGCACTGCTCTGTAAAATCTGGAATACATGGCCGTAAGTGTTCTGCAGGTGAGTCAGATACTCAGTGGTGACACCTTCCGGGCAGTAGACAGATATCTTTAACAGATCCTCATCCAGCGTGGTGAAGATATCTTCCACAACGGTGTTATGATTTCCTACACCATTCATAAGATCCAGATAGGCCTGAGATTTTGGCTGCAGATAGCAGGTGTGGACTACATTGGTCTGGATCTCGTTGCAGGGATGATCTACGATCTCCTGCATTAGTTTGCGCCCCCAGGTTTTATCCAGAGGAGCGGTAGCGATGGCTTCGCCGGCTACGATGACAGCCGCGCCATTTTCGCAGATATAAGGAATGCGGTCACCTAAGGGCTCAAACATCATTTTTAAACAGGGATACTGACGGCCGCTGGCAGGGCAAAAGAGGATGCCGTGCTGGATCAAACGGTCGATCTGTTGTTTGGCCTGCGCAGACACCTCGGGGGTGTAGGGAGCTAAGAGTGTACCGTCCATATCACTGGCGATCAATTGAATCATAGAAAGAGCCTCCTTTGATGGAATGTTATATGTTGCTCAGTTTGTTGGCAAAAAGTTTTTTCAACATAAGAATGGATAAGGCTACGGCAAACAGCTCAGCGATAGGGTAGGCCAGCCATACACCGTTTAAGCCGATCGCCTTAGAGAGAATGAAAGCCAAGGGAAGCAGTACTGCCAGCTGTCGGATCAAAGATACGATCAGGCTGTAGACACCCTGGCCCAATGCCTGGAAGGTAGCCGAGGCAATGATACAAAATCCTGCAGAGACAAAGCTCAAACTGATAGTCCGTAAAGCGGGAACGCCTATGGACATCATGTCAGCAATACTTTCTTCTGCACTGAAGAAAGACAGAAGAAACTTCGGGAAGATCTGAAATACAATCATACCGCAGGCCAGAATACTAACGGCGATGAGAATACCACTCTTTAATGTCTGTGTGATACGATCTTTCCGGCGTGCTCCGTAGTTGTATGCAATGATGGGGATCAGACCGTTATTCATACCAAAAATAGGCATAAAGAAGAAACTCTGCAGTTTAAAATAGGCACCGTATACACTGACTGCAATGGAAGAGAAACTCAACAGGATCTGATTCATACCATAGGTTAATATGGAACCAATGGACTGCATAAAAATAGAAGGCAGACCTACGGAGTAAATGGAACGAATGGTAGGCATATGAGGGCGGAAGCCTCTAAAGGAAAGATTCAGTTCTTTGTTTCTGGTGATATTGAGATACACGCTGATACACATACTGAACATCTGACCAATGATGGTAGCAATGGCGGCACCGGCTGCCTCCAGACGAGGAAAACCAAACAGGCCAAAAATTAGAATAGGATCCAGGATAATATTAGTAATGGCACCTACTGTCTGTGAGATCATGGAAAGAGCGGCATTACCGGTAGATTGCAGCAAACGCTCACAGGTGATGGCCATGAACATACCAAAACAAAATACAGTAATGTAAAACAGATAATCTTCACCGTAAGCAACGACCTGAGGAATGTCGGTCTGGCTGGAAAAATAACCGCGGGCGAAAAACAGTCCAAAGAGTGTGAATGCCAAGGCGCTGACCATGTTAAGAAATAAGCCGTTTTTAGCGGCGCAGCTAGCCAGCTCAGGTTTCTTTTCGCCTAAAGACTTGGATAGAAAACTGTTAATACCTACACCAGTACCGGCGGATACGGCGATCATCAGGTTTTGAACAGGAAAGGCCAGGGATACGGCGGTCAGAGCATCTTGCGATAGTTTGGCTACAAAGATACTGTCGACTACATTGTACAGGGCCTGTACCAGCATGGAGATGATCATGGGCAGGGACATATTGATGATCAGTTTATTGATGGGCATGGTGCCCATTTTATTTTCGGCAGTGACTGCTGACTGTGGATTGGGATTTGACATGTTTACTCCTTTTCGTTAGTGGGAGATGGCTTGCAGGAATGCGTCTACTGCTTCGTCCGTGGTAGCCCAGGAAGTTACTAGGCGAATACAGGTGTGCTCCTCATCGACTTTGCCCCAAACTTCATAGGTGAAGTCATGACTCAGATGGTGGATCAAAGCATTGGGCAGTACAGGGAAGATCTGGTTGGTAGGAGAGTCTGCCAGCACAGGGATCTGAAGCTCTTTCAACCCGTTACGCAGACGGGATGCCAGACTGGCAGCATGACGAGCCAGCTCCATATACAGATCGTCGGTAAACAGGGTGTCAAAATTGATGCCCAGCAAAAAGCCTTTGGCCAGCATGGCACCGCGATGTTTGATCTGATAGCGGAAGTCCTCAGCCAATGTAGGATGAGTGATGACAACAGCCTCGCCCATCAGCGCACCGTTTTTGGTACCGCCGATATAAAATACATCGCACAGACGAGGCAGGTCTTCCATGGTCAGGTCATTGCCCTCGGCGCACAGAACAGCGCCAAGACGAGCTCCATCCAAAAACAGGTACAAACCCTTGTCACGGCACAGTTGAGAAATGGCAGTCAACTCGGCTTTGGTATAGATGGTGCCCAGCTCGGTAGAGTTGGAGATATAGACCATTTTAGGCTGAACCATGTGTTCATCGGTATGAGCATCTAACACACCCTGGATCAGGGCAGGGGTCAGCTTGCCATCGGCAGCTTCGGCGGTCACTACTTTGTGGCCGGTACCTTCGATGGCTCCGGTCTCATGGACATTGATGTGGCCGGTGGTTGCGGCAATCACAGCCTGAAAAGGACGCAGTGCAGAATCAATGACCGTCATATTGGTCTGAGTACCACCTA
>JAFYLG010000112.1 GCA_017537225.1 Lachnospiraceae bacterium | reverse complement strand
TCCTGGGACTGAATACCCACTATATAGTCACCCTGAATTCCGGTGAGCGTGTGGAGATCATTCAGGAATCCCGTATTGAAGATATCCTGGAAAAAGGCAGCTTCATTCGCCTGCGTGTCAAAGGTGAGAAGATCAATGTCTTTACCGAGGATGGCAGCAAAGCCCTGGTGAAGTAGGGAAGGGGGCGCTGCGATGGAGACAAAGAAAAGAAAAATTGATATGTGGCTGGGGATCAGCATTGGCATTTTGGCGCTCTACTGTCTGTTTATGCTGTACCCTATCCTGAAAATGCTGATTCTATCTGTCTTTGACAGTGAGACCGGTGCGCTGACGCTGAAATATTTTAAAAAGTTTTTCGCGGACAGTTATTATCTGGATACTTTGTTAAACAGCTTTAAAGTATCCATTTGCGCCACGGCACTGACACTGATCATCGGTGTGCCCATGGCCTACTTTTACAATTTGTACGAGATCAAGGGGCGCAATTTCCTGCAGATCATGATCATTCTGTGTTCCATGTCTGCTCCCTTTATCGGCGCTTACTCCTGGATCCTGTTGCTGGGCAGATCCGGTGTGATCACCAAATTTGTGAAAGCGACTTTTGGTATCGTACTGCCGGATATCTACGGGTTTAATGGTATCTTGCTGGTGCTGGCCAGCAAACTGTTCCCGCTGGTATTTTTGTATGTATCCGGTGCCTTGAAAAATATTGATAATTCCTTGCTGGAAGCGTCCTCCAACATGGGTTGCCGTGGTTTTAAGCGGTTTGTCAAAGTAGTCATTCCGCTGTGTATGCCTTCCATCCTGGCAGCGGCTCTGATGGTGTTTATGCGCTCCCTGGCCGACTTCGGTACGCCTCTGATGATCGGTGAAGGTTATCGTACCTTCCCGGTAGAGATCTATCGGCAATATGTAGGCGAGGTTGGTACCAACTACAACTTTGCGGCAGCGATCAGCGTGGTGGCAGTAGTGATTACGGCGATCATCTTCCTGCTGCAGAAATACGCTTCCAACAAATACAGTTTTACCATGAATGCTCTGCACCCCATTGAGCGCAAAAAGCCTAAGCTGGTGTCCGGTATTCTCATGCATCTGTTTCTGTATGGCATGGTGGCTATTTCCTATATGCCTCAGCTGTATCTGATCTATTGTTCCTTCCGCAATACCAGTAAGACAGGCAATATGTTCAAACCCGGGTACTCCCTAATGAGCTATCAGCAGGTCTTTGAGACTATGGGGGATGCCATTTGGAATACCATCCGCATCTGTGGTGGCGCTCTGATCATTATCGTGGTGCTGGCGATCTTGATCTCCTACCTGGTGGTTCGTCGCCGCAACCTGCTCAATGGTGTCATCGATACCTTGTCCATGGTGCCTTATATCATCCCCGGTTCGGTTGTAGGTATTGCTCTGGTCATGGGCTTTAATAAGGGTTCTATGGCACTGACCGGTACGGCCATGATCATGGTTATCGCCATGTGCATCCGTCGTATGCCCTATACCATCCGAAGCAGTGTGGCCATCCTGCAGCAGATCCCGCTGACAGTCGAAGAGGCTTCGGCCAGCCTGGGTGCTTCCAAGCTGAAGACCTTTGTCAAGATCACTGTGCCCATGATGTTAAATGGTGTCATCTCCGGCGCGATACTCAGCTGGGTGACTCTGATCACGGAGCTGTCCTCTTCCATTATTCTGTACAGCGCTGAGACCCGTACGCTGAATCTGAGCGTATACATCATGGTATCCCGAGGAGCCGACGGCAAGGCCTGTGCCGTATCTACGCTGCTGACACTGTTTACGATCTTGTCACTGGCCCTGTTTATGAAGGTGTCTAAGAATAAAGACGTGACACTGTAGTATCAAAAGCAGCAGAACATGGTAATGCTTGTCTTACATATTAAGAACACAGTAATGTTTACATCACATATTTATGATGAAGGAGAAATGATATGGGATTAGTAAATGCGAAGGAAATGCTGGCAAAGGCCAAAGCCGGTCACTATGCGGTAGGTCATTTTAATCTGAATAATATGGAGTCTGTCAGAGCGTTCCTGCTGGCAGCAGAGGAGACCAGATCCCCCATTATTCTAGGTGTATCCGGCGGTACTGCCAAATATATGGGTGGCTACAAGACCATCGCTCATATGGTAGAGGATTTTATGGAATTCCTGAAGATCACCGTGCCGGTGGCACTTCATGTGGATCACGGTACCTATGAGGAAGCCCTGGCTGCCATCGAAGGCGGTTTCAGCTCCATCATGTTTGACGGCTCCAAATATGGGATCGAAGAAAATGTGGAAAAAACGAAATACATCGTTAGCCTGTGCAAAGAAAAGGGCATCACTGTAGAGGCTGAGGTGGGAGCCATCGGCGGCGAGGAAGACGGTCGTATGGCCATGGGTGAGTGTGCTGATCCGAATGAGTGTGCAGCCATTGCTGCATTGGGGATCGATATGCTGGCAGCAGGTATCGGCAATATCCACGGCAAGTATCCTGCCGATTGGAAAGGTCTGAATTTTGATGTGTTGGCCGCGATCCAGGATAAAACCGATGGGATCCCTCTGGTGCTCCACGGCGGTTCCGGTATCCCCGATGATATGATCAAACAGGCCATCGATCTGGGTGTATGCAAGATCAACGTAAACACTGAGTGCCAGATCGCTTTCACCGAAGCCACCAGAAAGTACATTGAGGAAGGCAAGGATCTGAAAGGTAAGGGATTCACCCCTCGTGCTCTGCTGGCACCCGGCCTGGAAGCCACCAAGCAAAAATGTATTGAGAAGATGGCGTTGTTTGGCAGCTTAGGCAAGGCATAGTGTGATGCATAGAGTAAGGCATAGCTTGATGCATGGTGCTGGGCCTGGTGTGATGCATAGTGTTCGGCATAATGCTAAGCATAAAGTAATGCGAAATATGAACTTCTTCATATAGGACAAGGGGGAGGCCCCTGAGGATCGTAAAATTCTCAGAGGTCTCCTCTATGTTTGACATTTATTAAAAACATAAGAAAACCCTGAAAAAATCAAGGATTTTCACTAAATTTCATCTTGACACACTAGCCACCGTGTATTATAATAATCAGGCTGCGACATTCTGGACAGGTGCAAATAGTCCATGCCCCGGTGATGCGACCGTTCGAGAGATGTCCTATACGATTTGAAAAATGAAGAATAATATAGGAGGAATCCATCCATGAAGACTTTTATGCCTTCTACTGTTGAAAGAAAATGGTATGTAGTTGACGCTACAGGATATACAATGGGTCGTCTGGCCACCGAGATCGCCAGCACTCTGAGAGGTAAGAAGAAGCCTATCTTCACCCCTCACACTGACTGTGGTGATTACGTAATCGTAATCAACGCTGACAAGGTGAAGTTCACCGGCAAGAAGATGGATCAGAAGATCTACTACAATCACTCTGATTACGTTGGTGGTATGAGAGAGACCACTCTGCGTGAGATGATGGCTAAGAAGCCCGAGAGAGTTCTGGAGCTGGCCGTTAAGGGTATGCTGCCCAAGGGACCTTTAGGAAGAAGCATGATGACTAAGCTGCATGTATACGCTGGTGCTGAGCATCCTCACGCTGCTCAGAAGCCCGAAATGCTGAAATTCTAATTGGACCGGAAGGAGGAAATAATCAATGGCTACCGCAAAATTCTACGGAACTGGCAGAAGAAAGAAATCTATCGCAAGAGTTTACCTGGTACCTGGTACCGGTAACATCACTATCAATAAGAGAAGCATCGATGAGTACTTCGGTCTGGAGACCCTGAAGGTGGTTGTTCGTCAGCCCCTGGTTGCTACCGAGACTCTGGACAAGTTCGATGTACTGGTTAATGTACACGGCGGCGGCTTCACCGGCCAGGCTGGTGCTATCCGTCACGGTATCTCCCGTGCTCTGCTGCAGGCAGACGGTGAGTTCCGTCCTGTACTGAAGAAGGCTGGCTTCCTGACTCGTGACCCTCGTATGAAGGAGAGAAAGAAGTACGGTCTGAAGGCTGCTCGTCGCGCACCTCAGTTCTCCAAGAGATAATCTCTCTGGAACAAGATACTTCAATCCCGGAAACCTTGTGTTTCCGGGATTTTTTTACAACGAATCTATACCAGTGTCTATATCATTTCCCAAATCCTTATTAACTTCATTTATATAATTCTCTGTACGAACATCTTATTACGTACCATCTTTTCCAAAAACGTGAAAAATCCGTAAAATCTGATTCGGGTTACGTACTAAAACTCTAAAATTCTAGGAAAATCCGTAAAATCTGACTCGGGTTACGTACTAAAACTCTAAAATTCAAAAGAAATCCGTAAAATTTGATCTCGATTACGTACTAAAATCCCCATATTAAAAAAACAACGGTAGAAAAATGATGAATATTACGTACTAGAATTGAAAAAATCCTTGTGCGGCGGTAATCATAGCTTCAAATATACCGCCTAAAATAAGAAAAGTAATTTTCTGTCCGTAAAATCTATTATTTTCTACCGCCTACATATCTATATTTCTAAAATAAGCCGTAATGCATGAATAATATTACGGACCAAATCTCTTAAAATCCCAAAAAGAAAGGAAAAGTCAATGAAAGGATTACAAGAACTGCTGCTAAAAGAAGAAGCCAGATTGCAAGAAATCGTTCAAATCGTAAAAGAACGGTTGAAAGGAGCACCGGAAGGAAAACTTCGCATCTCAAAAAGTCATGGATATCCTCAATACTATCGATGTATGGGTGAGAAAAAGGGCGGCCAGTATATCGCTAAGGAAAAGGAAGACTTGATCCAGAGACTGGCGCAAAAAACATCCGATGAAAAAGTGCTTCGTATGGCAGAAAAACGGCTGGACCAAATCAAAAAGTTGACTGAGTCTTATGAGGAAGATGAAATCAGTAAGATTTATCTGAAAGAAAACGAAGAACGCCAAAAACTAATCCTACCGGTAGAACAAACATGGGAGCAAATATTAAAAGAATGGATCTCAGAAAAATATGAGGGGAAAGAGTTTCAGGAAGGAACATCGGTGATCTTGACAGAGAAAGGAGAGCGAGTACGATCGAAGTCCGAGAAAATCATGGCAGATCACTTCTTTCACCATGGGATCGAGTATAAATATGAATGTCCACTACACTTAAAAGGGACAGGAATTGTTTATCCGGACTTTACTTTCCTTTCAAAGCGAACGGGGCAAGAAATATACTGGGAGCATTGTGGGATGGTGGATTCTCCGACTTATGCAAGAAGCATGGTGCGGAAAATCAATGCGTACGAACGGAATGGAATATTTTCGGGGGAACGCTTGATCCTGACATACGAAACAGAGCAAACAATACTGAATACGGAAAAGATAGAGCAAATGATACAGAAGTATTTGTGATAGTATCACCTGACATGTGATACCATAATATATAAACAAAAGCCCCAGAGTACTTACGCTCTGGGGCTTGGTCTATATTTGTTACCTATACTTTTTGGTTATATTGGTTGTACAGCCTATGCAGCTTTTTTTGCAACAGCTTGCTTCCGATCCTTTAAATACCAGGGTAAGTAGGCCAGGACAAACATCAGGGTGATCACCACCACGATGATGGTGACACGCAGTCCATGGTGAGGAGGCAGGATGTCCAATACAGAAGGGGCGCTTTCGGGACGGGCCATATACAGGTAATTGGCGCCGGGGATCATATTGTTGACCCAGGAGGCAAAGACAGCCATGCCCAGCAGCACGGTATAAGAGCGGATAAAGGAACGGCGATTGGGGCGCATCTTATGTACAAAGATCATGTAAAACAGGGCGATGTAACCCAGAGAATGCTCCAACCAGAACTGATAATAGCGATACCGCATGGGACCACAGTAAGTCAGCGGAGTCGGTGTGAGCAGAGCAAACAGAGAACCGGATAATAGCCAGAAGTATGCAATATCAAACAGTCTCTGGCTTTTTCCCACGACCATGAAAGAGCAGAAAATCACGGACCAGGCGCAGACCCCGATAGGAAGATGCTCGATGGCACCATTGGAGAGGGCAGGCAAGGCAGACAGACGCCAGTAGTAGGACATATCGCAGATGATCAGCATGAAACCCAGGATATATCGAAAGTTGGTCTCGTAGGGGGAGTTCTTAATGGTATCCCGGCAGCGATAGAGCAGGAAGATAGCCAGGATTAAAAGAAGAATGGGAATAATATGGGCCGGGGTAAATAAGGCGAATTCAGGCTCAGTGCCCTGGCCGAAAAACATGCGAAAAAATTCTATCATGGGAGGTCCTCCGTGGTTTTTTTTTAGTATACTATGTCTTGAGAGAAGAGACAAGAGCGAACCGAGGGATTATTCCGTTTTATGGAATGATATATGTGACATGACACAGCAGAGAGCCTGTTTGTTGTACGTTTACAATTTGGTAAAGAGTTTTAGTTGCGTTTTAAAAAAGTCCGTAGAGTATTGTAATTTTGTGAAGCCAGGTGTATAATCAAAACCAAATATGCTCATCTCGGATGGGCTTATCTGTTGTGTATAAAATTCATAGAATGGATGTTCTGTGTAGAGGAAATGATATGAAACTACTAAAGAAACTCAGGATATTTCCTGATGAACACTGGAAGATGATCAGCCTGTGGCTGATGATCTACGATGTGATCACCGGCAATGGAGCTTATTTCTTGGCATTGTGGCTGCGGTTTGACTGCCGCTTTTCCACGATCCCAGAGATGTATCTGATGGGTTGGATGAGGTATGTGCCCATCCACACAGTTGTGTGCCTGGTGGTGTTTTGTCTGCTCCATCTGTATCGGAGTCTGTGGCGCTTTGCCAGTTATAATGAATTAAAGCATGCCGGTATTGCAGTCAGTCTGACTGCAGCACTCCATGTGGTGGGAACCCTGCTGCTGATTCGCCGCATGCCTATCTCCTACTATGTGGTAGGAGCAGGGATCCAGCTGCTGGCAGTGCTGGCGATCCGCTTCTCCTATCGCTTTGTGCTCCTGGAGCGCAGCAAACGCAAAAAAGAAGTAGAAAAAGCCATGGCCAGTCGGGTCATGCTCATCGGTGCCGGTTCGGCCGGACAGATGATCCTGCGTGACATACATAATGCCAGTGAGATCAATGAGCGGGTGTGCTGCATCATCGATGATAACTCCAACAAGTGGGGGCGCTATATCGATGGCGTGCCCATCGTAGGCGGCAGAGAGGATATCCTGCTGAGTGTGGAAAAATACCATATCGACAAGATCTATCTGGCCATCCCCAGTGCCAGCGCCCTTCAGCGCCGCGATATTC
>JAFYLG010000111.1 GCA_017537225.1 Lachnospiraceae bacterium | reverse complement strand
GGAAGGTATGACGCTGAATGCCGGAGGACAGGCTATGATCCAGGAGATGGAAAACTATCAGACATCAACGATGGCCAGTTACAGCTATCCTGCACTGGGACCATGGATGGATATCAATCGCACGGCTTGCATTCAGGGGACTGACGATGGAGAAGTAGTTGTTTTTACCGTGGGAGAAGAATTGGAGTGGCGCATGGTCCAATATGCCTATCCTTTTTATGAGGATCGGTCGCTGGCGGAAGGTTCGGAGGCAGGAGAGGCCCCTTTGGTGATCGCACCATTGATCGTATCGCCTGACGGATTGGCAGTTGCGTATCAGTCCCTTCATTCTCAGGGCCGTTTCCTGGAGATCGCCGAGGTAGATAAGCCTACGGTATTGATCGGCAGTGATGGACAAGTGTACTCCACGGATTCTGAGATGGAAGCGATTGAAGAGGTCTCCTGGAATCTGGTCAAAGGTGACTGGACCAGTGATGGGCGCTATCTATTGTTTTATCGAACCAATGATTGGAATATAGGAGTTGATAACGCGGGTACGGACCTGGAGTTTGATCTGGAGGAAGAAAAAGAAGACGAAAATTCTCAGAGTACGAAGGGTGTGGTACTGACGATCAAAGATATTTATGGTTATGACCGTCAGACCTGTCAGGTCCGTAAAGTGTGGCAGTCTATGCGCCTGAATCTGCCTGTATCCAAAGTCCCCAATTATGAGGTTGTTGTGGATGTGGGAGAGAATGGTGCAGCGATGTTTTTACTGTTTGATGAGAAGGCAAACTGTCCTGATGTGAAGATTTGGAATCAGAATGGTGTGATGGACTTTGAAACAGTGAAACTGCCGGAGAATCCCTGCATTCAGATGGATACGAACCAGGGGATCTATTATTATCAGGAAGCAGGAGATATATGGAAAGCGACTTTGAGTAAAAATGGTCAGCCTCAGAGGATACTCTCTGCCGGAAGTCAATTACAGGCATTTCTGATCTCAGAAGACGCTCGCCGCATCTTTACTATTGAGACCAGAGAAGAGACCGAAGATGTCTGCCTCTATCTGCAAGATGAAAAGGGCAGCTGGTATCGACAGGTCATTGCCGTAGACACTCAAGGTGCCTGTTCTCTGCAGTTATCCGATGATCAGCAACGACTGTTGGTAGAATGCAGATCCGAGGATGAGAACCGTGCAGTGGTGATCTATTTTGGAAAGTCATAAAGAAATGCATTTTCAATGAGAATAAAAGAACCTCCGATCATGTGTATGGTCGGAGGTTCTTTGTGTATTTAGATCATATGTTAGAGTCAATTATTTTAGTGTATGTTGGATCAGGAAATACTGTCCTGCAGCAGATGGCTCAGCTGAGGGATAAAATAAGCAAACTGAGGGATGCGGCCTGCAATGGTCTGGATGAAACTATCATACATGGCCACGTAGTTAGAGGTACCGACACTGGCTTCCATTTCGTTGATCAAAAAAAGCAGAGTCTGCTTGTCTTCCTGAGAGGAAACGAAAGTACGCAGCGTCTCAAAGAGCAGCTGATGGGAGGGAACTTGGACTGTTGATGCGGCGGGAGCTACTGGGGTAATAGGGCGCTGCGCAGTAACGGATGCAGAGGCGGTGCCTGCCTGTGGAGCGGCCTGTTTAGGCGCAGAAGCAGTAGCAAAGGTCTGGCCGGTGGCAGACTGGAAATAGGATCCGTCCTTTTCTACCTTGGCACTGTAGTATGGCTTGACACCAAACTGTTTGGCATGGTAACCGGGATCGATCACCACATAGACATCCACCATGCCATCACGATCCTTATATTCGATGCGGTCCCCTGCCTGGATCAGGTTAGGTTCGCCCTCCAATATGATCATGATATAGTTGCCTTTGTCATTAATCAGAGACTTTTGGCGGGGAGTAACACGTCCATCCTGATGGAGAAGGGTAACTTGCTTGGTAGGGAGTCCTCGGAAAATACTGGCCATGATGCTGCCTCCTTTGGTGTGATTAGTATTATTGTAATCGAAACAGAGATAAATCACAAGGATATTTTTGATTGAGGACAAAAGAAATCATGGAAAAAGTTTGCTGTAGTACGTATATGCGAAGATGCAATCCCATGGTTCACAAATAATAAAGTTTATGCTATAATATCACCAAATAGGCAATTTTCTAATGGAGTTATTTCATGGTGAAATTGCATGGAAACAGTGGAAAAGTATTTGGCTAGAATGGCATCTGTTGCGAAAACAGGACCAATGATGGAGAAAGATATGAGTAAAGTGATCATCATCGGCGGAGGCGCTGCTGGTATGATGGCAGCCATCGCTGCCGCCCAGAATGGCAATGAAGTGACCCTGCTGGAGCAAAATGAAAAACTGGGCAAGAAGATTTATATTACAGGAAAGGGACGCTGCAACCTGACCAATGCCAATGATATGGAAACGGTGCGGGCTAACGTGATTACGAATCCCAAGTTTTTATTCAGTGCCTTTGCGGCATTTGATAATCAGGATATCGTCCGCATGGTAGAGGAAGAAGGATGCCCCACCAAGGTGGAGCGTGGTATGAGAGTGTTCCCGGTGTCGGACCATTCTTCAGACGTGACTCGTGCGTTGCAGAGACGCATGGAGCGATTGGGAGTGGAGATTCGTCTCTATACCTGCGTAGAATCTCTGCTGTGCGAAGATGGAGTTTGTACCGGCGTACGCCTGGCCAATGGCAAGGAATTGTCTGCGGATGCAGTAGTAGTAGCCACCGGTGGATGTTCCTATCCTTCTACCGGTTCTACCGGAGATGGCTATCGCTTTGCCGAGGAGTCAGGACATGCTGTGACCGAGCGTCGCCCTGCCTTGGTTCCCTTTGAGACAAAGGAGGCCTGGACTAAGGAACTGCAGGGATTGTCTCTGCGCAATGTGCAGGTGTCCATCCGTAAGGATGGTAAGACACTGTATACTGAGTTTGGCGAGATGCTGTTTACTCATTTTGGTGTCAGCGGTCCTGCGCTGCTCAGTGCTTCCAGCGTCATGGGCAAGAAACTGCCGGCACAGCTGGTCATTGATTTGAAGCCTGCCTTGACAGAGGAACAGCTGGATCAGCGTATCCTGCGTGATTTTTCTCAGTCTATGAATAAACAGCTGAAAAATGTATTGGGTGCATTGCTCCCTTCTAAAATGGTGCCTGTCATGATCAAGGTCTGTGGCCTGGATGGAGACAAGCAGATCAATGAAGTGACCAAGGAAGAGCGTCATTGCCTGCTGCAGAATATTAAGAATTTTACCGTGACACTGACTGGCCTGCGTGGTTTCAACGAAGCCATCATCACCCAGGGTGGTGTGTCTGTTAAGGATGTGAAGGCCGGAACCATGGAATCCAAGAAAGTATCTGGGCTGTATTTTGCCGGTGAAGTGCTGGATGTGGATGCTCTGACCGGAGGATATAATCTGCAGGTGGCCTGGTCTACGGGGTATCTGGCGGGTAGTAATATTTGGTAAGGGCAGTATTTATGGGTGAGGCGCAAGGTGGTCTGCCGTTAGGCATCAGGACTTCTTGTACAGTGTTAACCTTGTAGTTGTAAGAGGATTGACTTAGTGACGCTGCCGATGCTTAGCTATCCCCGCAGGAGCGCTTTCGCTCGTCCGCAGCGCAGCGGCACATAAGCTTCTCAGATCTGCTTCGCAAATCTGCTCAGCAAGTGCCGGCGGTGCGCAAAGTCCTGCTTCGGATTGTTAAGCATAGGCAGCTGACAAATGACGATCCCTAAAATACAGTATAATAAGAGTTCTGCGAAGTAACCTGATGGTTAACTGCTACGACCCTTGCGGGCTCAAAATATCTGCGAAAGATTTATGAACAGGAATTGAATGAGGTGTGTATATGAGAAAATGCCTAAGATGTGGAAGCGAAATGAAGGAAGGCTGTGCGATCAAGGTCGAACGTGCAGGATATGGAATCGTGCTGTCCACTGACGAGTATAAACTCTTTGGTGATAGAATTGGTAAGCCAAAGGTTGCTATTTGTCCGGAATGCGGAGAGGTTTCTATTTACATTGAAGATGTAGAAAAACTCAAATAGATTTCAATTTTCAGGAGGACCATGAAACATATAGACCTGAAACAACTTTCCAGCGACTACCACGTTAGAAAACTCACTACAGATGATGTGGACATGCTCCATGCATTTTGTGCCGGCAATACTCAATATTATGAGTGTTGCGGAAAAGAGTGTTCCATGGAGCTGATTGAAAATGACTTGGTGACATTGCCGCCGGGGATATCCATGGAGCAAAAATACTACGTGGGCTTTTTTGAAAGGAGCAAACTGGTTGCCATCATGGACCTTATTGACGGCTATCCCAATGCCCAGACTGCCTATATCGGTTTCTATATGATAAACCATGAACTGCAGGGACAGGGGATCGGTACTAAGATCATTTCAGAGGTATTTCATTATCTACATCAGCTTGGTTTTACACATTGTCGTCTGGGAATTGACCGCGACAATCCCCAATCCAATCACTTCTGGAAGAAAAACGGCTTCCAGGTGATTCGTGAAGTTGAGTATGAATCAGATTTTATTCTAGTAGCAGAGAAACTATTATAAATACGGCAATGACGCCTGTGTTCCTGCTCAAGATGACAGGATAGTATGAAAACCATTAAAAGAAGGAGGTAAGTAATGAAGTAAATAAGAAACCTTCCACTTAGGAAACAGTGGGTCATTTTTCTTACCCTTTTTGTGCTGGGGCTCGTAGGTGTGGGGCTGAGCACTGTATTTAGTGCGGATGTCAGCTTGGGTGGAATCCTCAGCTCAATGATGATGCTCTTGAGTTTAGTGTGGAACATTTTCTTTTTAAAGTGTCCCCACTGTGGCTATGGTTTTGGGCTACGTCATCCTGTTACAGCATACTGCCCGGGATGTGGAGAGAAAATCAGTTGACAGCATCAAGAATACTTAAGCTACACATTGATTTTAATAAATGCAATACGATCGCAATATAGTGACGACCCTTATTTCGATAACAGCAAGGTGGTTATTGTACTTGGAATATGGTATGTTGTAACGGACCGTGTGAGCCCGTCGGTACTTGGCGAGCAGGTCGCGTCAGCGGGCCTGAGAGCCTTATGTACCGCTACGCGCTCACTCGAGCGAGAGCGTGTCCGTGAAACATACCCATTCCGAATTGCAATGGCTAGCTTGATTTTATACAAAAAACTGGAGGAACAATTTTATGTCCATCAACATCGCCATCGACGGCCCCGCTGGTGCCGGCAAAAGTACCATTGCAAAGAAAATTGCGAAAGAATTGAATATTATCTATGTGGATACCGGTGCCATGTACCGTGCCATGGGTATCTATTTCCATCGTCAGGGCATCCGTCCTGAAGATGAGGCCAGCATCGCCCAGGCTGTGGATGGTGCTCATGTGACCATTGCCTATGAGAATGGTCAGCAGCAGGTTTATTTGAATGGAGAAAATGTCACTGCGTATCTGCGCACGGAGGAGGCTGGTCACATGGCCAGTGCCACCAGCGTGTATGCTGT
>JAFYLG010000110.1 GCA_017537225.1 Lachnospiraceae bacterium | reverse complement strand
TTGTATCCGGTTGTCTGCTGATCTTGATGGCGGCTGTGATGTTTCTGGACAAATCCTTTTATCAGCACAGCTGCGAAAAAGAAGCATGATATTGGTTTTTATTACCTGAACGATAGCCTATAATTGAACGATAGGATTGCCCATTCTTGCATCCCGGAGATCAGCTGCTACCGTATTATCGCCGTATCCAGAACCACATAAAAAGCAAAAGTTGGAATTACCCATATTCTCCGGGATAATTCCAACTTTTTTCACGATATAAAAAAGAATACCTGATTTGACTTTGTATCAAATCAGGTATCTGTTCTGCGATACTATCACCAAACGGAGTGTAACGCCGGGACTTTGCACCAAAAGTATATTAGATCATCAACCTTTAATTTTCAGCTGTACACTTTCTTTCAGGGCCTGTTCTACAATACTTTCTTTTCCCATGGCATCGTAATGATCTTGCAAGCGCTGACGTAATCTAAACAGTTTTCCAGTTGCAGTATCAACGAGCTGTCCATATGTAACCGCATGAATCCGTCCACTGTTTGTTATTTTTTCAGTATCAATATCCCCCAGTTTCGCGCCCACAACATATGCATCTATGGTCGCTGCACTATGGAGCACCGCTGATTTCCGAATTTGCCGGACATAGTATTCTACCTGCGCTACTTCGTCATCAGTGATTTCAAAGCCTCCACGTTTTACCTCAACGATCAGAATCTGATCGGGTTTCATAATTTCGCCTGCTGTTGTATCAATTCTGTCCGTACACACAGCTTTTAGAGAATATTGTTTTAGACAAATGATATCTGGTCTGCGTCTAGGATTCTCAATTACGTCCAGATCATAGTCTTCATCTTTAAATAGGCCCTTAACAACCGTTGTCAGCGCAGAATTGGAAACAAACATCGGAGAATCATACTGAGCACCAAATAACCAGCGAGAGTTCAAAATCAGTGGATGCAGAGTGTGTAACTCTTCAGTCGCCTTGTCATTATGCAGGCGCTGGATAGCTTCGACGACAATAATACGCTTGTCAATTTCTCCAATGACAGTGGCAATATCATCAACATCCCACAAACTCAGGATATCCGCCAACTTATCGATCTGATCTGCTGACATTTGCGACAACTGACTAAGAAGCAATTCTCCTTTTTTGGCCTTTTCAATGGAAATCATTGCTCCTACAGCACTACGCAAATATTCCGGTGATATAACAGGATTATCTTCTGTTACTCTTTCGATAAAAGCAGATACATTTCTTTGGCCTGAAATATTGAGCATTTCCAGTTCATCTCTGGCATCACGAATGACATCCAGTCTTACTTCTCCAACATGCTCCTTCATAATCGTTTTAATAAATGCGTCTACTTCCCGTTTTATACTAAGGTAATTACTGGTCATGTTTGCAGACTCAACAAATCCACTCCAGTCAGGAAGAACGTCATCGATCAGATCATCTGTTTTTATGATGATCGTATAGCGTTTGGCTGCCTTAAAGCGACCATCCAAAAATGTAATCTTTCCGTATGTCCAAGAAGGTTGCCCTACGAGACGACCAGATACCCAGAAAGCAATACCATGCTGGTGGGATTTGGCCGCTGTTTTTTCAGAATCTACAACGATCATCGACAAACTGGCTTTTGTGTCCGTGACAAATTCTTTTTGAAAGACAACACCCTTATGCTGTGACAGATCAATTTTTTGTCCATTGATTCTTACTACGAATTTGGGATCATACAAAAATCGCGCAGACAGAACATCTGTCATCACGTCAGCATCCGGCAAATGTCTGTGCACATAAGCACTGATTCTGGTTCCATGTCCTTCTCTGTCTTCAGTAACGTGTCTGCTAATTTTAAAAGGAGCCTCACCCTGTGACACTGCAATATCATAAATATTACAAACACCATTTTTCCATGTCTCGACAGTATAACTATCAGAAAAACAGAGCATGCCATGACGGCCAACTCCATTACGGCCATATGCAATTCGTTTGGTCTGTTCTACATCAGAAGGAAACAAGACCTCTTTGCCTTGCCGTTTTTGACGATTATAATTTAGCGTCATCCATCTGCTGCGGAATTCTTCGTTACTCATGCCTATGCCATCATCTTCAACAATGATCTTTTCATGCTCTTCATATGGAATGGTAATCGCAACATTGTGAGCACCTGCATCCCATGCATTGGCCACAAACTCCGTTAACGCAACATCATTATTGGATGTAATGGACTTATTATTACGAAAAATGTAGTCTTCTTCAAAATAAACTGCACTATTATCCATAGGAATCCTCCATTGCCAATGTTGTGTAAGCAATTTCTTAAACCATTTGATTGTATTATAGCGCAGTCGCTCTGCTTTTTCAATACATATGATCGATTTCATAATGCCCTCCAACCATTTAGGAACTGTATACGCACACATAAAAAGCAGCCCACAACAGCAAAATCATCTACTGTTGTGGGCTGTTATTTATATGGATGCTCTATGATTTCACCGATCCGCAGATGGATCTCCATCCGGTCATCATACACCACTATTTTATCCGTCAGGGATCGTATCATAACCACATCGTCGGTATCCATTTTTCGCCCGCTCTGAACATGCTCTCTGTAAGCATCCAACCAATATTTTACCTCTGCATATCGTCCAGCGGTGGCTTTCAGTTCCCGCTGCCGCTCTTGCAGTTCATCCATCCGCTGGCTGTAGGCCGCCACCTGCTGTTCATAGTCCTCATTGCTGATCATCCCCTGTTGCTGATCCTGTTGGTGCAGCCCCATGCCGGTACTCGCTTACCGCTGCCCACTGTCCGTACATGTCTGCGGAGCCGGTGGCCGCAGATACCACACACCAGTAGGCCGCTGAAGGGGTATTTACTGGTATACCGGCTGGTACCTACTGCCGCATCCTTTTCATCCAGTCGGCGCTGCATCTCTGCCTGTGCCATATCGAACAGCACCTGATCAATAATGGCCGGATGGGTATTCTCTGCGTAGTACATGGGAACCTGTCCGGTATTCTTCTGCCGCTTCTTTGACAGCACATCCGGCTTAAAGGTCTTTCCGAGGATTGCATTGCCGGTGTACTTCTCGTTTTTGATGATTCCAAGCACCGCATTGGTATGCCACTGTACACTTCCGCGCTTAGTCTTAATGCCATCTGCCTCCAACCCTTTGCAGATCTGTGGCACCGGGATTCCTGCAATGTATTCCCGGAAGATGCGCCTCACCACTGCAGCCTCTTCCACTGCGATCACATAGTCGCCATCCTTGTTTTTCTTATAGCCCAGCACCATACCGGTGTTCAGGATGACCTCACCATTCTGGAACTTCTTCTGGTAGCTCCATTTGATGTTGGTGGACATGGTTCGGGATTCCTGTTCAGCCATGGCTGCAAGGATCGTCAGCAGCACTTCACCGCCGGGTGTCATAGTATCTATGTTCTCATTTTCAAAGTAGACGCTGATTCCCAAGTCTTTTAGCTCTCGGATATAGTTCAGGGCATCCACCGTATTTCTTGCAAAGCGGCTGATGGACTTCACCAGCACCTTGTTGATCTTTCCATCCCGGCAGTCCTGTATCATCCGCATGAAGTCAGGCCGTTTCTCTGCTCTGGTGCCGGTGATACCGGGATCCGCGTAGATTCCACCGAAGATCCAGTCGGACTTCGATGTGATCAGGCTGGTGTAATGCTGCTCTTG
>JAFYLG010000011.1 GCA_017537225.1 Lachnospiraceae bacterium | reverse complement strand
CCTCCTGCTGCAGAAGATCTGTCAGCAGGTGACGAACATCCCTGGTCCTGACACCCCGCGTCAGATAACCGTCCATGTGGATATCTTTCACTGCCTTGCGATCTTTCCATCTGCCAAAAGGATAAAGAGCCCGAAGTTTTCGCATGGCCACAAAGCGGGCTTTTTCTCCTGCTCCTTCTGCATAGCGCAGGACCAGATACAAAAACACTTCTTCTACCCGATAGAAATTGATCCCAGATCGATGGAGTACCTGTTTGAAAAACCGATCCAACTCTTCTGTGTTCATAGCTGTCCCCAACGCCAGATCCCGCAGTCCCTCATAGGAGAGATCCAGCACGATCCCCCGAAAATACTCTTCCCAGTCAGCGCAGGCATATTCCTCCAACAGGAAGCCATTATCCACAAACATCGTCTCGATTTGATCAGAAAGACGTTGCCATGCCATGGTCTCTGCCTCAGTGCCATCCACATTCAGACCATTTCGGACATAGGAAAGTAACGCTGCTCTCTCCTCTTTTGTTACAGCGCCATGTTCTTTTTCCTCATCGCTGCTCCCCTTCTCCAGGCACTTCAGCAAATATTTCAGCACCGTATCTCTGGAACTGGGACGAGACAAACGCTTTACTTCCTTCAAAAATGGTCTGGGATCCTCCAGTACCTGATCAAATTCTTTCATGCTTCTGCCCTCAACTCGATCTTATAGGCGAAAACGATATTCTAGTGTACGGGTATACGCTCCCTGTTCAAATCCGCAGTATCCTGCCACTTGTAAATCACACAGCGTATCATAGCTCATGTCATAGAGAAATACCTTGGCGACCTTACGCATCACGATCTTTTTCTTCTCTGTCAACAGATCCATTTTACGGAAATCGATCAGCTGACGCGTTATCACCGGTTCTGCCAGAAAACCATTGGCGTATTGCTGTCTGTACTGTTGCTCCAACGCAGATGCAAGTGATCTGTCTGTCACTCTTTCTACCCGCAAGGCATACTCATCGATATCAGATGGACCGATCTTCCAAAAGGTCATATTCTCCATATTGGGTTCTCCAGACCAGTCCTTGTTCCATGGAATAGCAGCTACATACTCATTTTCATTCCATTCCAGCCATCCCATGGGACGCAGGCACAGATCTTTACCAGGGCCATCACACAATCTCCAGGGATTCTTCGCTCGCAGATACTTGCTTTCGCGCTGGTCATCATCCCATGGTTCTTCTAAACGCTGCTTTTTGTGGAACTCTTTTTCCACCTGGTGCATCATACGCCAATCTTCCGGTGTATCTGAAAACCACAAATAGATTCCATACAACTGGCCAGCCACTTCCCGCAAACGATCTTCATCTGTCTCATAATGCATCCAAAGGTCATCTGCCCAGTCATAAAACATTTGCAGACAATTGCGGGTCCCCATTCGTCTTCGCAATTCCTCTTTCAGACGACGGGCCTTGCGGATCAATTCTCTCTCTTCTATCTGCCCTTCTCTAGTCTTTGTCGCAGGCGTATGACGCAGGCATTCAATGGTTTTGACATACAAAAACAGTTTTTTTTCTGCCTGTTCTATATTGTCCATAAACTCTACACTCAGCGTTGCCAAAGCTTTGCGATACCATGCCACAGCTTCTTCGTATTGCACCTCATGTCTGCACATATCTCCACACAGATCATAGGCAAAGGGCAATGTCCGCTGTATTGCCAAGATACGCTTCTCCCATTCTTCGCCTGCCATTGACTCCTCTGCTATCAGCATAGATTTTGCTTCACCAATCAGTTTTTCCCGAATATCGATGGCCTGACGCACCCAGCAGAGGGCCTCTTTCACAGGATAGGGGTAGTCCTGAATATAGTATGTCTCCGACCGCCGGATCAAACGATCTGCCAATATCGCCAATGACTCCCAGACAGAGGGAACCTCTGTCCGGGAACTCGCAATATTTTCCATCGTATTTCTTCTGTTAACGCTCATCGTACAGCCTCCCGCCCGCTCAGGCAATCCTTACCTTTTCTCTTGTTATCATACCATATCCGCAAGGGATTTCATAGCGTCTTCTTTGACTTTCAACACGCCTGCCCGAACGCCCAGCCCCCCAATATTCGTATACCAGGGCAGCTCCAGAATTTTTAGACTGAGACATCCGTTGAAGGCATATTGTCCGATCTGGAACAGACTCTCCGGTGCCCGAAACTCTTTCATCCAGTAGCAATTGGCAAATGCGTAGGCATCAATGTTTTTGACGCCTTCCGGCAAAATGACCTTTTTGAGCATATCACAATCCATAAAGGCTGCTGCGCCGATAGTCTCTACGGTAGACGGGATCACCACCTCCACCACATTGACACAGCCTCGGAATGCCATTCGATCAATATAGGTGATGCCCTCATCAATAATGATTTTTTTAAGGTAGGCAGCCACTTTCTGCCAGGGGCGATGGTCCTGGCGACACTGCCACTCTTGACTTCTGTTTAAATATCCTGAATTACAATAGTAGAGCAGATCCATCTCACCATGGCCTTTGATATGCAGTTCATACCCATCCAAATAGCAGTAGCAACCTTCTCCGCACATAAAACTACCATTCCCCAACGCGCCTTCTCTTGCTTCCAGTTTCATATCCTCTTTCATTCATTCTTCCTCCTGTTGTGTTTTTACATAAACTTGCGCATTGCCCCCAAGATCACATAGACACTATGATCTTTTGCATTTTTCATGGCTCTCTTCGCCCTTTTCTCTTCTCCCAGCACTTGCCACATTCTCTGTTCCTCCCAGTAAAATCCAAAGGCCAGATAATGGAGCATCTCCATCTCATCATCATGGGGAAGAATGCCGCATTGTTCCAGAGTGGTCATTCTTTTTTTCACCTTACGGATCAGCCAACGGATCATTGTCACATCCCAGTCCAGATATTCATAACCTGCATGTTTCTGAGAATGATCTAACACCTTACTCAACAGCGCATCCGAATCTGTCCACTGTAACTTCCTGTTGTAACAGCTGGCCAAACGATTCCAAAAGATCTCCAATTCAGCCACATAGCCCGGCACCGTAATTTCAGCGATCTCCATACCTTCCTCTGTCAACTCTTCTTCCCACTGTGAAAGCTTGTGCAGCGTCCATTGTTCGCAAACCCACAAAGGATCTCGTCCTTCCGGCAGCGTGTATTCGATTTTTTCCTGTTCGTTTGACATATTACCAATCCTCCCTTTCCTGTTCGTCCTCTCCCATATGAAAAACGCGGTTATAAACGATTCCGTAATCCATGCCAAAATCATTGGTAAACACGATAGATGCCGGATCAAATTCTTCTTCGCAAGGATTGTCTTCCAGGATCTGACGAGTCATTTCCTTGATTTTTACGGTATGAGAAACGTCTTCACAACACACATACAGCTTGGGATACTCTACCAACTGCAGTGAATTGTTGGTAAGAAATTCAGGATGTCTCACCATGCGAATATAGCGAAGGATCTTATCGCGAATATACTGATCCTGTGCCAATGGATCTCTGGCATCCCGACGAAAGACTTCAAACAACATGGCCCTGCCTTTATCCAGATATGCCGTCATGGCACTTCGAGTAATATACTCTCCTGAATATTCCTCCTGTAGATATAATGTAGTCATAAATTCGATTCGTTTCACCAGTCTGTGACGGATCAGATTAAACGCCAGATCATTGGCCATGAGCATACGGCGGATCTGTACCGAATCATCCCACAGATTACTGTTTTGCCTTTCTGTAAAGGTTTGGCAGCAATTTCCTCTGTGCATGTGTACCCCCTCTTCTGCTGCCAGCTGCTGTCCCAAACGAGTGATACGATATACCCCCAGCTTAGCCTGTTCAAAAAACCAGTTGCCTTTGATCTCATACTTGGCCAAAAACTCTTTCTCGATCAGACGATCTGCTTTCTTTCGAATCTGGTCCTTTGTCACGTCATACCCTGCCAACTGCATATACTCAGTCAACTGTCCATCCGTCACCATAACAGAGATCGCCACACGACTGATCAACTCCACATCCATAGGATCCAGAGTACCATCGATTCTGGCCCGATCTACTCTCCTCTTCAATTCTCCGTAAGTAACTCCTTTTAGCGCGGAAGACTCTCTGTGGATCCACTCTCCCCGATTTCCCCAATAACGGATCGGTGTCTCAAGGATCTCTACCTGGCCGACCCCTTTGTGATAATATTCGGTTTCATACAATTTAGAAGTACCTTTCATAACCTGTTCTCCTTTCTAAGATGATAAACCTACCATATCATATGAGAATTTTTTATTTTTTTTGGTTACGCAAAAAATATCAGAGTTTATGTTTTATGTAATTCACGGCATCGATTATGTTAACTATTTTGCTGATTTTTCTTAAAATTTTACGCAAAAAAAGCCCTACACTTTTCAGTGTAGGGCTCATACTTTGCTTGTAACGGATTACTCCATGGTGTAAGGCATCAGGCTGATGTGACGAGCTCTCTTAACAGCTACAGTCAGGGCTCTCTGATGCTTAGCGCAGTTACCAGTG
>JAFYLG010000109.1 GCA_017537225.1 Lachnospiraceae bacterium | reverse complement strand
GTGATCTCTTCGATCTGAGAAACTTCCAGACCACAAATTTCAGCAGCCTTTTCAGGAGTATACTCAGCAATGGCAGCCTTCATCAAATCGAATGCGGTAGTTACGGCGATACCCTCTACTTCACTGACACCGGTGATCACAGGCTCAGCTACGTTGGCAGGGATATCCACAATACCATCGGCACCCAGGATCACAGGAGCATCCTTCTCCTCTGCACCCAGCTCACGCAAGTCGCTGATGCGCAGATACTTGCCGTCAGACTTCTTTACCAGCATAGGAGCATCGGTATTCTTCTTTACAAAGTTCCAATCAGCCAGATCATCACGCAATACGATGTTCATCATAGCCATGGCCAGGGCGGCGTCAGAACCGGGACGAATCGGAACATAGATATCTGCCTTAGCAGCGGTAGCAGTAAAGGCAGGATCGATTACGATCAGCTTAGTGCCATTCTCTTTGGCTTCCATCAGGAAGTGAGTGGACTGCTGCTGAGAGTTAACAGGGTTAGCGCCCCATACGATGATGGTCTTGGCGTTGAGAACGTCAGCCATCTCACTACCAGTTACCAGGGGGCCGATACCGATTACAGGCTGAGCACCAGTACCACGAGCCAGGTCAACGGATGCACTGACATTGGCAGCACCAATGGTATTCATAAAACGGGTAGTACCGCAACCTAAGCCCTCACCACTGCAGGTAGCGTAGTTACCGGAACCAACATATACACCAACAGCCTGAGTACCATAGTCTGCCTGGTATCCCTTCCACTTGTCGGAAATTTCCTTGATGGCCTCATCCCAGCTGATCTGTTCCCACTGACCGGCACCACGCTCACCTACGCGACGCAGGGGGTATTTCAGACGATCACTGCTGTACATACGATGAGAATGAGTCAGGCCCTTGATACAGATACGGTTGTAACGGGTATCGGGCAGGTCTCTGGCAGAGGTGCGAACTACCTTACCATCGCGAACATGAACGTTCAGGAAACATCCACCGGCACAGTTACCACGACAAACACCGCAGTATAGCTGCTCTTCTACTACAGGCTGGCTGGGAGCTGCCTCCGTGGTAGGGGGAATGGTCTCTGCAGGGGTAGTTCCCTCAGTGGTCTGCTCCGCAGGCTGAGAGCATCCAAACATGCTCATAGCACCAACAGCAGCAGTAGCAGCCATACTTCCCTTCAGGAAGGTACGACGGCTAACAGGAGTCTGTAAGATTCCTTCTTTTTTAGTCATTTGTTTTCCTCCTTGGTTTTTGGATCACATAACATTTATTACATTATCCAACGGTCATTTTCCTTGACACTGGGATGCTTTCTGGATAAAATAATAAAGAGACATTTGTGGCTTTACTATAGCAAATTTTATAAGTTTGTTCAATATTCCACAAGCCAGATGCAACACGACAGGAGGGTTTGTTTCTTACTTTATGCGACGAAAATCTACTACTTCCGAAGACATGTGCCTATATATTGCCTATGGTCTGCTTGCCATGATGGAAAAGCAGGAATATTCTTCCATTACCATCCAGCAAATAGTCACCAAAGCAGGGGTCAACCGCTCCACCTACTACCGACACTTTACCAGCAAAGAAGATGTGATCCAGTACTTTTTCCATCACATCATTTCAGAATATCTTCAGAAATGTGCTCATCCGACTCTGACTTTTCCTGAGTTTCTGGTGGGGTTCTTTACTCATCTGCTGCAATACAAGACGCAGATTCTCACGATCCACAACTCTGGCCTTTCTTATTTGCTGCACGATGTGTACACTCATCTCCTCATCGGCAAAGCGGAGAAAAATGCCACTCTGGCCCAACAGTATCGTACCCGTTTTCAAATTGGGGGATCCTCCAATCTGCTGCTGTTTTGGTTCTCTCGTGGCATGGTCGAGACGCCCCAGCAAATGTGTCAGTTTATCTTAAAGATCTTACCACCGAATTACGATTCTTATTTAATGCCCCAAGAATAAGCATGCAAAAAGGAGCCTATCACTTGCCCGTGATATGCTCCTTATTTTTTTGATGTTACTTTACCAACGCCTTGGCCTTGCGATAAATGGTCTCATTATCCAGTCCATAGATGGGGAACAGAGACGCTCTCACACCGGTCTCACCAAACTTATCATCCACAGCCACATAGTCATAATCAATGGCACCTACCTTGCCAAACAAGGCAGACTTGCAGGACTCACCGAAGCCACCAATGATATTGTGCTCTTCTACGGTCAACAGATTGTTCGTCTGGCCCACATACTTCAGCAGAGTCTCCTCATCAAAGGGCTTGATGGTGTGGTAGTTCAGAACGGTACACTCAATGCCTTCTTCTGCCAACTTTTCTGCCGTTTCATAAGCATATGTTGTCATGATACCGGTGGCAGCAATGGTCAGATCCTTACCTTCGCGCAGCACCTGAGCCTTACCAATCTCAATATCATCTTCCATGGATGTCAGACAAACCACAGGTTCACGGGAAGTACGCATATAAGCGTAGCCATCATACTCGTACATCTTCTTTACCATCAGACGGGTCTGATTGTAGTCACAGGGATTCAGCACTACCATGCCGGGGATCGCCTTCATCCAGGCAATATCCTCGATACACATGTGGGAACCACCGTCCAAAGCAGGGGTGATACCACAGTGGGAACCTACCAGTTTTACATTCATCTTGTTGTAAGCAACGGCGTTGCGTACGATCTCACAGGCTCTGCCGGCAGTAAAAATAGCAAAGCTGGTCACAAAAGGAACCCAGCCGGTGGCAGCCAGACCAGACGCCATACCTACTTCGTTCTGCTCGGCAATACCGGCTTCTACATAGCGCTCCGGATATGCCTTTCCGAAAGCAGCCGTACCGGTAGCAGCACCTAGGTCGCCCTCCAATACTACTACATCATCATACAGTGCACCAATATCCAACAGGCCCTGGCCATAACCGGCGCGGGTCGCCAATAACTTCTTCTCGCTCATATTAGGCCTCCTCCACTTCTTTCAGTGCCATGGCCAGCTGCTCTGCATTGGGAGCCTTGCCATGCCATGCATAGTTGCCTTCCATAAAAGAAACACCCTTGCCCTTTACGGTGTGGGCCAGGATCACATGAGGCTTGCCATCCTCATGGTGGGAGAACGCCTCCACCAGTTCCTCAAAGTTATGACCGTCGATCTCGTCTACCAGGAAACCAATGGCCTCAAAACGCTTGTGCAGGTCACCCAGATCCATGATATCCTTGGTGGTACCATCCAGCTGTACGCCATTCATATCTACGATGTAGGTAAGGTTATCCAGCTTGTAATGAACTGCAGCGCTGGCAGCTTCCCATACGATACCTTCACCGGCTTCACCGTCGCCGATCAGTACATAGACTCTCTGGTCTGCCTTTTTCATCTTGTAGCCCAGAGCCATACCGGTAGCAGCAGATACGCCCTGTCCCAGAGAACCGGGGTTAAAATCGGTAAATGGAGTCTTGCCCTTGCAGGGATGTCCCTGCAGGCGGCTGCCCTGCTGACGGAAACTGTGGATCTCCTCACGGGCCAGAATGCCCTTATCCAGCATGTAGGCATACTGAGCGGGTACAGCGTGACCCTTGGAGAATACAAAACGGTCTCTTCTGGGATCTTCGATGCCATCATACATACGCATCTCATGTTCGAACAGAGTGATCAGGATCTCTACGCAGGACAACGATCCTCCGGGATGACCGGAATTGGCTTCCGAAGTCATCTTCAGGATGTCACAGCGCATACGCTTGGCCAGATCCTTCCATGCAGAAATTTGTGTGGTCATATTGATGCCTCCTTGTTTCGTGCTATCCTTTGGAATGGTGGCAAGTCTGTCAATCAGACCTTTTCTTGCTTAGAATAGGGATCAAAACATTCTCCTGCTTTCTCCCCGTTTCCTCACACACCTTGTCTCCAGTATAAGAAATTTGTCGGTGAAAATCAAGAATATTTCATTCTCCACTGGATTTTTCTCCCATACTTTGCTATACTAAAAAGCAACAAATGTCTCTTAGGAGGTTGCTTCATGCATCACTATACTGCAAAGTCCGAATTATTTTACGCCGATCTGTCCGATCTGCTTTTATTGACTTCCATTGGTCTGACTAATCCTGACCGTGAACTGGCTGCCGGCCTGACCGATGGCGGTTACATTCAGGATATGAAAGCCTGCCTGGATGGTCTTTATTCCGATCTGAAATCCTTGTCCATGTCACGGGATTTGGAGGATATCCTGACGGTATGCACCGCCACTTCCATGGAAGAAGATCCGGAAGCCCTGTACACCCGCATCAACCGCGAGTACAACCGCCTCTTTACCAACCCTCGTCGTGAGCTGGTTCCCATCTACGAAAGCATCCTGGTACATCCCGATGAAAAGAAAGCCACTATGTTTATCAACGCCACCTGTATGCACGCAGAGCAGACCTACCGCCACAATAACTTCACCTTCGAAGAAAAGAATAAAATCCCCGGAGATCATGTGGCTATTGAACTGCGTTATCTGGCATATCTCTTTGCTTCTTACTTGAATGCAGTACATGCTGATAACAATACCTCCTGTGAGGCCGTAGAAGCCGCTGTGGCAGACTTTTGTGGCGCACATGTAGTGCGATGGCTTAACAAACTTGCAAGCCAAATAAAGGCAAATACAGAGGATCCTTTCTATCTGCTGTTAGCAGAAGTGCTGATGGCGCTGGAAGATATTTTACTGAAGTAAAAGGGAATACAACCACCAAACCCTCACAGAGTTTTTCTGCGAGGGTTTTTATATGCCATACGCAGATTCTCTGCAGAGAGTTTTTCTTTCATAGGACAGAGGGCCTGGCCCTAAGAGTGTTTGCATGAGCAAAGAAGCTTAGCGGCAGGCCCTCTTCTTTTATAAAACAAAAAACTCCCCGCAGATTACTCTGCAGGGAGTTCATTTGTTTTGACTGTGTTAAATTATACCAGCTCGATCAGCACTTCCATAGCGCCGTCGCCCTTACGCTGACCGATCTTAACGATACGGGTGTAACCGCCGTTGCGGTTAGCGTACTTGGGAGCGATCTCATCGAACAGCTTAGCAACCAGATCAACTTCCTTGGTAGCCTTCTTGCGGCCAGCAACTGCGGTGGGAACCTCAGTTACAGGGTACAGTACCTGCAGCATCTGACGACGAGCGTGCAGACGAGAAGGCATATCCTTCTTGATGGTCTTCTCGATCTCATCGTAAACGGTAACCTTCTTACCATCTACAACTTCCTTTACGCGCTTGCCATCCTTGTCCTTGCGGGCAACCTTAGCCTTAACGGTAACTTCCTCAAAGTTGTCTTTCTCTCTTACAGCCAGAGCGATCAGGTGCTCTACTTCGCTGCGTACTTCCTTAGCACGAGCCTCGGTGGTAACGATCTTGCCATTGTACAGCAGGTTGGTGGTCAGGCTTCTCAGCATTGCCTTTCTCTGACTGCTGGTTCTTCCAAGCTTTCTATATGCCATTGCTTTTTTCCTCCATATGTGGGGCGCTACCCTGGATGCCCATCGGCCTTATTCTCAGGACGCCGTCTTCCACTTCAATTCAAATTAATGTTACTTACTCTTCGCTGGGATTTAACTCCAGGCCCAGTTCCTTCAGCTTAGCAAGTACTTCTTCTAAAGACTTGCGGCCCAGGTTACGAACCTTCATCATATCCTCGGGAGTTCTGTTGCACAGCTCTTCAACAGTGTTGATGCCTGCTCTCTTCAAGCAGTTGTAGGAACGAACAGACAGCTCCAGCTCGTCGATGTTCATTTCCATTACCTTTTCCTTCTCATTGTCTTCCTTCTCTACCATAACCTCCAGGTTCTTGGTATTCTCGGACAGGTCAATGAACAGGTTCAGGTGCTCGCACAGTACCTTAGCGGCCAGGCTTACAGCCTCATCGGGAGCCAGGGTACCGTTGGTATATACGTCCAGAGTCAGCTTGTCGTAGTCGGTGCTCTGGCCTACACGGGTGTTCTGTACGGTCATATTTACACGCTCTACAGGAGTGTAAATAGAGTCGATAGCAATCACACCGATGGGCAGATCATCGCTCTTATTTCTGTCTGCACTTACATAACCGCGACCGGTAGAAATGGTCAATTCCATGTTCAGACGACAGTCAGCACCACCACTCAGGGTAGCGATAACCTGATCGGGATTCAGGATCTCGATGTCGGAATCGGCCTTGATATCAGAAGCCTTCACAACGCCTTCGCCTTCAAATTCCACATAAGCGGTCTTGGTCTCGCCGGCATTGGAGTTATTCTTGATCGCAATACTCTTTAAGTTCATTACGATCTCAGTTACGTCTTCTTTCACACCCGGAATCGAGCTGAACTCATGAAGAACACCATCGATCTTTACCTGGCTGATAGCTGCGCCGGGCAGAGAGGACAGCATGATTCTTCTGAGGGAATTACCCAGAGTTGTGCCATAACCACGCTCCAAAGGTTTTACAACGAATCTACCATATCTTTTGTCATCAGATATTTCAGTGATTTCAATGCTAGGCTTTTCAAAATCGAACACGAATGTTCCTCCTTAATGGGGTTATGTTTAAGGGTATCTATATCTGCAAATCCACCTCCAGTCCCAAATGGTCCTGGAGGGGATCACAAACATACATGTTTTCGTAATCTTAAGGATTACTTGGAGTACAACTCTACGATCAGCATCTCGTTTACGGGAACATCGATCATAGCTCTGGTAGGCAGCTGCTTCACAGTGATGGTGAAGTTCTCAGCATCAGCCTCGATCCATTCGGGAACCAGGCGACCAGCGGTTACTTCGAAGATGTCCTTGTATCTCTGAGAATCTCTGAACTTCTCGGGAACGGTGATCACGTCGCCAGCAGATACTCTGTAGGAAGGGATGTTTACTCTCTTACCATTTACCAGTACGTGCTTGTGGTCAACGATCTGACGGGTCTCCATTCTGGTACGACCGAAACCGGCACGGAACAGAACGTTGTCCAGTCTGGTCTCCAGCAGAACCATCAGGTTCTCACCAACCATACCGTTCATCTTCTTTGCCTTTGTATAGTAATTTCTGAAGGGCTTCTCCAGCACACCGTAAATGAACTTAGCCTTCTGCTTTTCACGCAGCTGCAGGCCGTACTCACTTACCTTGCGGTTGGCTCTCTTCAACTCTCTAGTGGATTTCTTATCAATTCCTAAATAGATGGGATCTAAACCTAAGGATCTGCATCTCTTCAGAACCGGAACTCTATTAACTGCCACGATTTAGTACCTCCTATTATACTCTTCTACGCTTGGGGGGACGACATCCGTTATGAGGAACGGGGGTTACGTCCTTAATACTGGTAACTTCGATACCACATGCTGCCAGAGCACGGATCGCTGCCTCACGACCGGAGCCGGGGCCCTTTACCATTACATCTACTGTCTTTAAGCCGTGTACTAAAGCCGCTTTAGCAGCAGTTTCTGCTGCCATCTGAGCTGCGTAAGGAGTAGATTTCCTTGAACCTCTGAATCCCAGACCACCTGCACTTGCCCAACTTAAGGCGTTACCCTGTGCATCCGTTAACGTTACGATAGTATTGTTAAAGGAAGACTGGATATGTGCTTGTCCGTGTTCAACGTTTTTCTTGACACGCTTCTTTGTCACTTTCTTTGCTGACACTTTCTTAGCCATTATAAAACTAACCTTTCCTTTACAGGTTCCTTTCTTTAAGATTGTGATACTTGTAAATTTGAAAAAATACGATTACGATGATCCCATCGTTTGCCGCTACTCGCAGAAATACTCCGCCACGCATTTGTTACACGGAACCGGGTGGTTCCTGTGCCTACAAGCCTGCGGAGACACACGAGGCCAGCTCTTGCTCCCCTTATTAAGCGGCAAGAGCTAAGCTTCGATTATTATTTCTTCTTGTTAGCAACGGTCTTCTTAGGTCCCTTACGAGTACGAGCGTTGGTCTTGGTCTTCTGACCACGTACAGGCAGACCTTTTCTGTGACGGATGCCTCTGTAGCAACCAATTTCCTGAAGTCTCTTGATGTTCATAGCTACTTCACGACGCAGGTCACCCTCAACTAACAGGTGATCTTCTTCGATTGCAGCGGTGATTCTCTTAACTTCGTCATCGGTCAGATCTCTTACACGAGTATCCGGATTCACATTTGCTGCTGCCAGCAGACGGGCTGCACTTGTTCTACCAATACCGTAGATATAAGTGAGGCCAATCTCGATGCGCTTCTCTCTAGGTAAATCAACACCAGAAATACGAGCCATTGTGTGTTACACCTCCATAGATAATTTCCATAAGTAATGCGCCCTATAACAGGACGTGTGCGTTATCAGATAAATCAGCCCTGACGCTGTTTGTGCTTAGGGTTCTCGCAGATAATGCGAATGCTGCCTTTTCTCTTGATAACCTTGCATTTTTCGCAAATCGGCTTTACGGAAGATCTAACTTTCATAAGTTTTTCTACTCCTTTCGCAAAAAGTCCACGAAAGATTATAGCACTGCTTTCCAAAGAATGCAAGCTATTTTTTTACTTTTTTTGAACTTTTTTACTTGTCACGCCAAATGATTCTGCCCTTGGACAGATCATAGGGAGATAACTCTAAGGTTACTTTGTCACCGGGCAGGATGCGAATGTAATTCATACGCAGCTTGCCGCTGATGTGAGCCAGAACGATGTGTCCATTTTCCAGCTCTACTTTGAACATGGCGTTGGGCAGTTTCTCAACTACCTTGCCTTCAATTTCAATTACGTCGGATTTCGACATTTTATTTCCTCCTACAACGAATCATTCAGGGTAAAGATCTCAGGTTCACCGTCTGTAATAAGAATCGTGTTCTCATAGTGTGCAGACAGCTCGCCGTCGGCGGTTACTACCGTCCAATCATCATCCAGCCAATCCACTTCCCAGGTACCAATATTGATCATGGGCTCGATGGCCAGTGTCATACCAGGTCTCAGCTTGATGCCACGCTTTCTCATATCGAAATTAGGCACCTCCGGATCCTCATGCAGATGAGTTCCGATACCGTGACCGATCAGGTCTCTGACTACTCCGTATCCGCGGCTCTCCGCGTAATCACCGATGGCCTTACAGATATCATTGAGATGATTGCCTGCCTTGGCGTATTTGATACCTTCAAAGAAGGCTTCGCGGGTCACATCGATCAGCTTCTGCGCTT
>JAFYLG010000108.1 GCA_017537225.1 Lachnospiraceae bacterium | reverse complement strand
TACGATCATGCAGAATAGGAGCCTGACGCAGTTCATCCACTGCCCCAGGAATCTTCATGTCGGAGATACGAGTCAGTTCGTCTACACAGGCAAAGGCAGACTGAATATCCATCACATTCTTAGCCACTGCAAACTCCGGCTGAATGGCCTCCAGAATGCTGGGAGCAAACTTATACGGACTGGCCGTAGAGGCGATCACCGTCTTGGTAGCATCCTGCGTCTCCTTGCGATACTGAGCATACACAGCGGCAGCTACCGCCGTATGAGTATCCATTACATAACCGGTGCGCTGATATACCTGAGCGATCTGGTCCTTGCACTCTCCTTCCGTAGCGTAGCCACCATAGAAAGGAGTCAAGCCTACTTTCATCTCCTCTGCGATCTGATAAGCACCCTCGCTGGACAAACTCTTCATAAATCCAGCGGTAACCTCAGCATCCGCACCGGTCAGACCATAGATCAGACGCTCCAGATTGCTGGAGATCAGGATATCCATAGAAGGGCTGTTGGTCAGGATAAAGGGACGATTCTTATCGTAACTGCCAGTGGCAAAGAAATCGTACAGCACCTTGTTCTCATTGGAGGCGCACAGCAGTTTATTCACCGGCAGGCCCATATTCTTGGCATAGAATGCCGCCAAAATATTACCGAAGTTGCCGGTAGGAACGGTAATATTGATCTTCTCGCCATCGACGATCTCCCCCTCTTTCAGCAGACGGGTATAGGCATAGACATAGTAGGCGATCTGAGGCACCAGGCGTCCAATATTGATGGAATTGGCAGAGGAGAATACCAGGCCGACATCTGCCATCTCCTGCTTCATCTGAGCATCACCAAAGATGGTCTTCACACCACTCTGGCAGTCATCAAAGTTACCATCCACACCTACGACAGCCACATTCACACCCTTCTGGGTCAGCATCTGCTGCTTCTGAATGGCACTGACACCATCCTTGGGATAAAATACGATGATACGAGTGCCAGGCACATCAGCAAATCCTGCCAGCGCTGCCTTGCCGGTATCGCCGGAGGTAGCAGTCAGGATCACTACTTCCTTATCCTCGCCATTTTTTTTCATGGAAGTGGTCATCAGGTAAGGCAAAATGGACAGAGCCATATCCTTAAAAGCAATGGTTGGGCCATGGAACAATTCCAGATAATAGGTATCTTCTACCTTAGCCAGTGGGGCGATCACATCAGTGTCAAACTTCTCATCGTAAGCACCGTCGATACATGCTTTCAGCTCTTCTTCTGTAAAATCTGTAAAATACAGTTTCATCACCTCATAGGCCACCTGACGATAGTCCATCTGAGCCAATTCCTGCAGGCTACACTCCAATGCAGGGATCTGCTGAGGCACAAACAAACCGCCATCTTCAGCCAATCCCTTTACGATAGCCTGACTGGCACGAATAGGCTCACTGTTACTTCTGGTACTTCTATATAAGATATCCATAACTATATCCTTTCCTACTGTCATTTCACGATCGATCATACACTCACACAAAAGTGGTTTCTTATAGATATGATAGCTCTTCAAACTGGTCCATGACAGATTTTAACATATTCATGCTTTACTATATCACAGTGAAAGAAAAATAGCAATCCCTAGTGAACAACTTCTTATACTTTACAAGCCATATCAAACCCCATATAATTGACTGTAGTAAACAAAAAGCGCCGATGTAAGCGCTACACATCCGGCTTCATCAACGCTTCTATTTTCTATTCTACTCTTCTTTTAAAGGATTCCTTGTCTATGTCTAATACCAACGATCCCACTGTTTCTAAAACAAGCTTACGGATCCCACTGGATGCCGTTCGACTGCGCCAGGCTCGTCAGGCCAAACTTCTTACTTTAGATGAAGTATCTGCCGCCGTCTTCATCAATAAAATGACTCTTCTGCGTTATGAGACCGGTGATATCCGTGCCATTGCTCCCGAGCGTCTTGGACGGCTGGCTGACCTCTATGGTACTACACCCGCCTTTCTCCACGGGATCTCCCCCGATCAGGAGTTTACCACAGACCTTGGGTTGCAGATCATCCCCCTTCACGCAGATCCACCCACACATTTGGGCCGACGACTATCCACCTGTCTATCATTGAACACCTGTGCTGACGGAATTTGATGCCGGAATCTGGGCCAACACGATAGCTACCGCCATCAAACCACAGCCCATCCATTCCCTTCCGGACAATCCCTGTCCTAACAGAACCCAGCCTGCCAACACGGAGAATACAGATTCCAGGCTAAGCACCAAGGATGCGACTGTAGGATCCACCCCTTTTTGTCCTACCACTTGCAGGGTGTAACCTACACCGCTGGACAACACTCCGGCATACAGGATAGGTGCCCATGCTGCCAGAATAGAGGCCAAATCAGGCTGTTCCCAAATCAATGCTGCCACTCCAGCAATCACACCGCTGACCAAAAACTGCAGGCACGAAAGTGCCACTCCATCTACCTTGGGAGAAAAATGATCGATCAGCAAAATATGGACGGAAAATACCAGCGCACAGGCCAACACATAGAGATCGCCACGTCCTACACTCAGAGTTTCCGTCATGCATAGAAAATAAAGTCCTACCGATGCCAAGACCACGCTGATCCACACTAGCCAGGTAGTCTTTTTCTTCAAAACAATCCCCAGCAACGGTACGATCACAATGTACATTGCTGTAATAAAACCGGCTTTTCCTACTGTAGTATATCCTATACCGATCTGCTGCAGGCAACTGGCCACACAGAGTGCCATACCACAACAGAGACCACCCAGTACCAGAACTCTCTGTTTGCCATCCTGGCTATCCGTTTCCACCCCTTTCTCTTTACGAGACATCATCACCACAGGCAGCAGCACCATGCCTCCGATCAAAAAGCGTACACTATTAAAAGTAAACGGACCCACATATTCCATTCCCACACTTTGAGCCACAAAAGCCACGCCCCAAATCAGAGCCGTCAAAGCTAACAGGAAAATATTTTTCGTTGATTTTTCTTGCCTATTCACAATGATGTTCCTCATATTCTGACATACTATTTTTGTTATATGGGCAACTTCTAAGAAATCACCTATCCGACAAAATAACACAGCCGCATTCGGTCTCCCGTCCGCGGCTGTTTTTGATTTGCTTATGTACGAATCAAACCGACTTCTGGTCCGATCACTCGTTGCCGGTCCAGCAGTAAGTGCACAGGTCACACTCCGGAAGACCAATGGACTTGACCAGCATATCCAGACTGGGATAACGCAGGCTGGTAAAATGCATCTCCTTGCGGATCTCCTCTACCATGGCCTTATATTCAGGCGTGGTAGCATCCTTGTACAGCTCCAAACGCTCCTCACTGGGCACACAGCCTTCCAGTCTCACGATGGTACGTCTGGTGATCAGATCCATGTCGGAAGTGGAACGGGAGAAATTCAGATACTTACAACCATACATGATAGGAGGACAGGCAGGACGCACATGTACCTCCTTGGCACCGCTGTCATACAGGAAATCTACGGTCTCTCTCAGCTGAGTGCCGCGTACGATGGAGTCATCGATAAACAGCAGACTCTTGCCGTTGATCAGGTCATGTACAGGGATCAGCTTCATATGAGCGATCAGATTGCGCATCTCCTGGTTGGAAGGTGTAAAGCTACGAGCCCAGGTAGGGGTATACTTCATGAACGGACGGTGGAAAGGTACTTTAGACGCATTGGCATAACCGATGGCAGCGGCCAAACCGGAATCCGGAATACCACCAACACTATCCAGCTTCAGCTCCAGATCCTCATCCTCCTTGGCCAGCATGGCACCACACTTATAACGTGACGCCTCTACATTGATGCCCTCATAGGTGGCAGTAGGATAACCGTAATATGTCCACAGGAAAGAGCAAACACGCTTCTTCTGTAAAGGAGCGCACACCTGCTCAATGGTACCATCCAGATTCAAAAATACTGCTTCCGCCGGTCCCAGCTCACGAACGGTACGATACCCCAGATTCATATAGGCATGAGATTCAAAGGAAGCGCAAAGACTTCCATCAGACTTCTGACCAATGATCACAGGGGTACGTCCCAGATAATCTCTGGCAGCATAGACACCACGCTCGGTAGCCAGTAAGAAGCTCATGGAACCATCAATTTTTTCCTGTGCATTGCGAATACCCTCCGCAATGGTAGACTTCTGATTGATCAGCGCGGCTACCAATTCCGTAGGATTGATCTTATCTCCACTCAATTCTAAAAACTGAGTACGGCCATCGGCAAGTGCCTCCTCAGCCAACTCGTCAATATTGTTGATACGTCCAACCGTAGTGATGGCAAAATGTCCCAGGCGAGAACGCACGATCAATGGCTGAGGCTCTGTATCACTGATACAGCCAATGCCTACATGACCATGCATACGGGATGCATCGCCTTCAAACTTCGTACGGAACTGTGTGTTTTCAATACTGTGAATGGATCGATTAAATCCATCAGAAGTATATACGGCCATACCACCACGTTTGGTACCCAAATGGGAGTGGTAGTCGATGCCGAAATAAAGATCCATTACACAATCACCTTTTGAAGCTACTCCAAAAATACCGCCCACGATATCCTCCTAATATTCCAATAAATTCCCTAATACATCCCTGTCCCTATGCCGACTCCCCACCTGCATAAGGTAATACCTCGTTCCCCTTGAAAAAAAATAGACGAAAAGATGCGTACCTGCGTACGTACTCTCCATCCATTTTTTTACGCAGTTATACCGCGTATGATTGATTAGTTGTATTTACGTTTTCTGGCAGCTTCGGACTTCTTCTTCCGTCTTACGCTGGGCTTCTCGTAATGCTCGCGCTTGCGGATCTCCTGCTGAATACCTGCCTTAGCACAATTTCTCTTGAATCTGCGCAGTGCGCTATCCAAGCTCTCGTTCTCTTTAACGATTACGTTTGACATAGACTCACCTGACCTCCCCTCCAGCTGTATTTGTGCATATACAACTGTGGGTATATTTTAGCACGAACTCTATTATACCATCTTTTAGGAATTCGTCAACAACTTTTTCAAGAAAAAATAAAGTTTTTTACAGGTTTTTGACTCCCTTTTTATCAACCAATGAAACTGTTTTTTATATATGACAGAAAAGGCTCCGTTGTCACGAAGCCTCTTCTCTCATAAACATGCGAATTACTATTCTTGATCTTACAGCTGAGGACCGGCAGCAACCAGAGCCTTACCAGCCTCATTGCCTTCGTACTTGGCGAAGTTCTTGATGAAGCGGCCAGCCAGATCCTTAGCCTTCTCTTCCCACTGAGAAGCATCAGCGTAGGTATCGCGAGGATCCAGGATGTTGGTAGCAACACCTTCCAGCTCGGTAGGTACTTCGAAGTTGAAGTAAGGGATCATCTTGGTGGGAGCAGTCTCAATAGCACCGCTCAGGATGCCATCGATGATACCACGGGTATCCTTAATGGAGATACGCTTACCGGTACCATTCCAACCGGTGTTTACCAGATAAGCCTTGGAGCCATTGGCTTCCATCTTCTTAACCAGCTCTTCAGCGTACTTGGTAGGATGCAGCTCCAGGAAAGCCTGACCGAAGCAAGCAGAGAAGGTAGGAGTAGGCTCAGTGATGCCACGCTCAGTACCAGCCAGCTTTGCAGTGAAACCGGACAGGAAGTAGTACTTGGTCTGCTCGGGAGTCAGGATGGATACGGGAGGCAGTACGCCAAAGGCATCTGCAGACAGGAAAATCACGTTCTTGGCAGCAGGAGCAGCGGATACAGGACGTACGATGTTCTGAATGTGATCGATAGGGTAAGATACACGAGTGTTCTCGGTAACGCTCTTATCGCAGAAATCGATCTTACCCTCAGCGTCCAGAGTTACGTTCTCCAGCAGAGCATTTCTCTTGATGGCATTGTAGATATCGGGCTCGGAGTCCTTATCCAGGTTGATTACCTTTGCATAGCAGCCACCCTCGAAGTTGAATACACCGTTGTCATCCCAGCCGTGCTCGTCATCACCGATCAGCAGGCGCTTAGGATCGGTAGACAGAGTGGTCTTACCGGTACCGGACAGACC
>JAFYLG010000107.1 GCA_017537225.1 Lachnospiraceae bacterium | reverse complement strand
CTGCTCTCTCAGTCCTTCTAACAGCTGCGTCAATACCAGGCGGTCCACCGCTTCTTCCTGTCCGTTTTGTCTCTCTTCCAGCTTGTCCATAAGGCAGATCTCATTACCATCCCCCTGATAAATCGTTTTATATAGAGACTCTACTTCAATACCAGAATCCAACGCCGCTGCCAATTCCTCTGTAGCAATCCCCATATGACCAGCCAACTCCTCCACCGTAGGCTCCCGCCCCAGGCTGGCGGTCAGTTCTTCCCGTACGCCTCTGGCCCGTGCAGCCAGTTCCTTCAGCGAGCGACTGACCTTCAGCATCCCATCATCACGAATAAAACGCTTGATTTCGCCCATAATCATGGGCACCGCATAAGTAGAAAACTTTACCTCATAGTTGATATCAAATTTGTCGATCGCCTTGATCAAACCAATACTACCGATTTGAAACAGATCCTCTGGCTCATGTCCCCGTCCCGTAAAGCGGCGAACAATACTCCAGACCAATCCCATATTTTCTGTCACGAGCCTGTCTCTGGCTTCTTTATCCCCTGCGTGTGCTGACTCAATCAAAGCCATGGTTTCGTCCATACACATCACATCTCCTGACTGATCATTCCCTGCGGCAATTTCTTTACGACGCCACTATCCCAGAACCTTTCTTCCCTCTTCTCCTCTTGCTTGTTTGAACTGTTTTTTCATAGTAACAATTGTTCCTTCTCCTAACACCGACTGTACTGTCACTTCATCCATGAAGGCCTCCATAAACGCAAATCCCATGCCGCAACGCTCTTCCGTAGGCTTTGTGGTGTATAAGGGTTCCATTGCTTTCTTCACATCGTAAATTCCTATTCCACTGTCAATAACTCGAATGATAGCCTTCCGATCCTCCACTGTCACTTCCACCCGTATAGTTCCAGGACCACCTTCATACCCATGGATAATACAATTGGTCACCGCCTCCGATACTGCCGTTTTCACATCATCCAATTCCTCTACCGTAGGATCTAGTCGTGCCAAAAACACAGCCACCACCACACGGGCAAACTGCTCATTGCTGGACTGACTTTCCATCTCAAAATACATTTTTTCCATTCTTATCTCCCTTTCCGCACAAATACTTACGTATGCGTCTTTCTTTTACTTTTCTACATCCATCTGAGGAATCAGCTTGTCCACACCGGCGATCCTCAGGATCCGCCGGATCTGAGGATCTGCTCCATAGATCATCACGCTGCCACCTCGCTCCCGCATCCGTTTGTATCGTCCCAACAATGCACCGATCCCGGAGCTGTCCATAAATGTTGTACGGGAAAAATCAAATACCAGATGTTTGATCCCCTCCCTTAGATACCTGTCTGTATATTCCCTGATTTCCTTACTGCTGTGATGATCGATCTCCGACGGCAAGTGAAGCACCAGCGTGCTCTGTTGCTGCTCATAGCGTATTTGTTCTTTCATAATTACCTCCTAAATAAAAAAGAACACATACTACACCCAGAGTTGTTTCTCTTTGGTAGTATGTGTTCTCTATTCTCTTTATTCTACTGATATCCTATGGGCAAACAGACATCGTCAATGTCTTCTTACCCTATACTGTCTTACAATAGCTTATTAGCCTATTCTGTAATGTTAGACAAAAATTTTCTGGCAGACTCAGTAAATGCACCATCGGGATCAGTATTGATGATCTCTTCCAACAGAGGTCGAGCAGCCTCATTGGCATCACGACGAACATAGCACACAGCCAGATAATACTTGGCCTCGATACTGTCAGGATCTAAGTCTGTACAAACTTTAAAATACTCGCTTGCAGATTCATATTTACGGCGGTTGTACAGATCCAGTCCGGCAGGGAACAACGACTTATAACCGTTGTCATCAAACTCCTCCTGCAGCTGACCATAAATCTGGCGGAATACCTCATCCGTAACAACGGACGCATCCACGGTCAGATAGATCCGTGCTGACTGCAGATACTCATTGACCCGCAGAGCATCCTGGGCCTGCAACAGCTTATCATATTCGCCGATCACGCTGGCCATCTGAACATCCGCATTCTGCACCTGAGACTCCAGCTTGGCGATACGATCACTCAGGATCTGGATCTCATCCTCACCGGCAGCGATCACAGCTTCCTTAGCAGACAGTCTCTCATTATAAGAGATCAGTGTCTGATCAAAATCCGACTTTAAGCTGCTGATGCGGGATGGCATGACCAGATATGCCACCAAGGCAGCCCCCAGAGCGATGCCCGCAGCCACCTCCAAAATGGTATGGAACCCAAAATGATTCTCCTTATAGGTAGGAATGATCACATCATTGCCGCTGAGCTGACGACGAATCTCCGCTTCCTTGCTGACAAAATCCTTTTCTTTGACCGCACTCTTGCGCACATCTTTTGTCTTTAGCAATTCCTTATAATGCAGTGCCATGGCATTGCATCGATCCACCTTCAGCACATGGCGGATATATTTTTCCGCGCGCTCATTCTGTCCGGCATGCATCTGCAGCAACGCCATCAACAGATTGGCGCTGACCATATGAGGACTGACACTAAGCACTTTATTTAACTGTAAAATCGCCAGATCCTCGCTGCCCCCCTGGGCATAACGCAGTGCCTGATTGTACTTACGGATCATCAGTGTGCCACGCTCCAGCTCCACCTGGTCAGACTGGATCTTGGACAGCAGCTTGGCTGCATGATCATCGTTAGGATTGAGATTGTCGCTGATGACCCACTCGATCAACGCCTGAGCCATGTCTCCCATCTCATAGTAAATCAAGCCCAGTAAATTTCTGGCCTCCGTATTTCCTTTATACAACAGCAAGCTGTTTTTTAAATCTACGATCGCGCCTGTCAGATCACGACTCTGGGCCTTTTTCAAGCCTTCATCATAATATCTCCAGGAAGCGGCTAAAATCTTCTTAAATAAGCGGACATCCTGTCCGCAGGTAAGACAAAGATCCCCTTTGCCTAATCTATTTCCACAATGAAAACATTTCATCTGTAATTTTCCTCAATATTCCACAGTATTCAGTTGTTTGCCAAATTAGTTTTTGCGCTTTTCTTCCATGACTTCAGCTAACAAATCAGCAATGTCGGATACGGTCTGGTTACGCAGGATCTGCTCTACTTCGTCCACTTCTTTGCTGGGCTTAAACTTTGCCAGTTCTTCCTCAAAATTGATCATGTGTCGTTCTCCTTTCTATAAAAATCTCAGGTGATGCCCACGATCCAAGTGATAGGATACCATCATCCTTTTAGCATCTGTGGCATCATGCAGCTTCCGCTGCCGACAGGTCTGTCACCCCCGTCATACTAATATATCGTCCAGTCCGGTCATGTATGTACCGGCACATTTTGTCTGTTATTAGCTTACCATAGATTTGCTGAGGAATCTATTACAATTTCATTAAATTTTTCGACAGGGTTTGCAAAAAACGTAAAGGCGTGAGCCGTGCCTCTCGATTCCGCTGACGCTTCCTCTCGATCACGGGCTTCGCCCTATAGAAATCAAAAAAGACGAATCCTCACATGCAAGCATGCGGATTCGTCTTTTTAATTTCTACACGGCTCATTGCCAACGTGGATTATCTCAGCTGAGCCAGTCTCTCCTGTACCTGAGCCATCATCTGAGCGTACTTTTCTTTCTTGGCACGCTCTTCGGCGATCTTGGCTTCGGGAGCTTTGCTTACGAACTTCTCGTTGCTCAGCATGCCGTTTACACGGGCCAGTTCCTTGGTCAGACGCTCTTCTTCCTTCTGCAGGCGCTCGATCTCCTTGGCTACATCTACCAGCTCAGCGAAAGGCATGTAGATCACAGCCTGAGGGATCACGGTAGATACGGCGTCATCAGCGATACCAGTCTTGTCGGTCTGTACATCGACAGCGCTGGCAGAACCCAGGCTGGCAAAGAATACCTTGCCGTTTTCGAAGATGTCGCGTACCTTATCGCTGTCGGAAACTACAAATACATGAGCCTTCTTACTGGGAGGTACGTTCATGGAAGTACGAACGTTACGGATGGCACGTACGGCTTCCTTGATCAGCTCTACTGCCTCTTCTTCTGCAGCGAAATCCCACTCTGCCTTAAACTCAGGCCAGTTGGAGATCATGATGGATTCTTCTTCATCCTGCAGGTTGCAGAAGATCTCCTCGGTGATGAAAGGCATGTAAGGGTGCAGCAGCTTCAGGGACTGGATCAGAACGGTCTTCAGAGTCCACAGAGCAGCGGCCTGGGTCTTGTCCTCATCGTTGTACAGACGAGGCTTCACCATCTCGATATACCCGTCACAGAACTCTTCCCAACTGACGTCGTATACCTTCTGCGGGGCAATACCCAGTTCGTACTTGTCCATGTTGTCGGTAACTTCCTTGGCCAGAGTGTTGCACTTGGACAGGATCCACTTATCGGCATCGGTCAGATCAGACAGCTCTACGGCAGCATCGCTGGCCTTTTCCATATTCATCATGATGAAACGGGAAGCGTTCCATACCTTGTT
>JAFYLG010000106.1 GCA_017537225.1 Lachnospiraceae bacterium | reverse complement strand
TAGATCGTACCCACTGGGCAATGCCTGGCCATATGGTCAATGCCTGCTACGATCCTTTTGTCAATGACATCACCTTCCCCGCTGCCATTCTGCAACCTCCCTTTTACTCCATCCATCAGACGAGATCCGAGAATCTGGGCGGCATCGGTGCTGTCATCGGCCACGAGATCTCCCATGCATTTGACTCCAACGGTGCCAAGTGCGACGAACTGGGCAACCTGAACAATTGGTGGACCAAGGCCGACGAGAGAAAGTTCAACAAGAAGGTCAATGCCATGATCAAGCAGTTTGACGGCATCCAGTTACCTTGGGGTGTATGCAACGGTAAGTTCACTGTCAGCGAAAACATTGCCGACAACGGCGGTATGGCTGTCACCCTGGATATCATGTCCCACTCCGAAGGCGTTTCCTTCGAAGAATACTTTGCCAACTGGGCCAGGGTATGGTGCCAGAAGGCCAAGCCCGAGTATCAGGCTCTGCTGCTGCAGGTGGACGTACACGGTCCCTGCTATCTGCGTGCCAACATGCCTCCCAGAAACTTCCCCGAGTGGTACGAGACCTTCAAGGTTAAGAAGACTGACAAAATGTACCTGGCTCCCTCCAAGAGAGTAGTGATCTGGTAAATCAATACTGTATTTTCACCACATAAGAAATCCCCGGTTTTCCAACCGGGGATTTTTCTATTTGTAGTATCGCTCTATCTAAGGATGAATTTTCTCGAGCCCTGCATGATAGTTCATGAGAATTACAGATCTAATGCTAGAAATCATCCGTTTCGTCCGTAATATTTTGCAAGTTTTACGGACCATAGTTGGGGTAACTTCTATTTCGTCCGTAATATTTTACGAGACTTACAGACTATATTCTAGATTGTGTCTTTTCGTCCGTAAAAATATCTCAAGTTTTACAGACCATATTTTCAGATACATTTATTTTGTCCGTAATATTCCTCAAAATTTACGGACTATATTTTAGATTGCACTTGCTTGGTCCGTAACGTTTCTTGCAAATATACGGACTATATTCTAAAGCACTTCAGTTTCGTACGTAATCATGAATCATAATTACAGCTCAATCATACAAATATGAATATTCGTCCGTAATGCCAGAAATGCAAGCGTAACTAATCTTCCTAAAAGTGAAATTACTAATACTCTTTCCTACAATCAATCCATCACCTTCAGAGCCTTGGCGATAATCGTGATAAAATCTTGGACATTGGTGACGATGGTGGTGGCTGCCAGACTGCCGCGATCCCGCAGCTTGTTCACAACAAATTCATCCGCATCTACGCAGTACAGATACACGGGGCGGACTGTACCATCTTCCAGAACGCGGAAGCAAGGGGTCATATTGCCGGCAGCGATGGTATGGAGCATGGTTGCCAGGCAGATAACCGTGGTTGCTCCCTTGATCACATGGCGCATGGCACTTTGGGCCGCATAGGCATCTCCGATGACCTCGGGCAGAGGCCCGTCATCTCGGATGGAACCAGCCAGGACATAGGGCACATTCTGTTTTACGATGCTGTACATGATGCCGTTATCGATATGGTGATCCTCAATAAACTGAGGAATGGAACCGCTGTTACGAACCTTGTTGATCACATCCAGATGATGGTAATGACCGTTGGGATGGCATCTCTGAGTATAGATATCCTGGCCCAGCGCCGTATTTAAAAGAGCACCTTCCAGATCATGGGTAGCCAGAGCATTGCCTGCCAGAAGACCATGAGCATACCCGTTTTCCACCAGGGCTTGCATGGCTCTGCGGGCATCGTAGTCAAAGGCAAATGCCGGGCCCATGACCCACACGATCTTGCCATGATCTTTTTCGTAGCGCAAAAGTTCTACCAAACGATCATAGTCTCTTGCGTAGGAGGTCTCACGGCTGCGCCCCTGTCGGAACACAAACTGGTCTGCCAGTTCCTCCCCTGGCTCACGAAAGCCGTGACAATGCATGTAGATACCCTCTTCACAGTTTTCACTGCGTCCCAGGATCACCTTGTCCCCCTGCTTTAGATTGCGGTTTTCCACCACATGAAGCACTTGGTCGGGACCGATCACCACACTGGAGTCCATACGGCTCTCTTCAGCTAATATCCACTGACCGTCGATCTTGAAATATTCGGGATACATGGAGGTACTATGATAATTCTCCGGTGCGACGCCATCTCTGGGATCCTCTGCCCAGCGGACATCGGGGGCATTGCGAAACTTATCTAACGTAAAATCTGGAGCGTCATAATGTGGAATCTGGAAAGCCATGGAACTACCTCCTCGTATGTAAGTTATCTTACCTCATATTTTAGCGAAAATTGGACAAAAAGGCAAGGTGTGAAGCTTTAATTCTCCACAAGTATTGAGTATCTACTCCTCTCTATTTCACTTTGGGTATGCAAAAAATCCCCTCGGATTCAAACCGAGGGGATTTTCACTTTTTATTGATTTTATCGTTTGTTATTTCTTCCTGCTTATGCCTTCTGGGCTTTCTTCTGCCTCCAGTATGCCGCCAGAATGATCATCTTGGCCTTGGCCGCCTGATCCTTGGTAGCGGCAGGAACGCCATCCAGAGGATAGTCGATCCCCAACTGCCGATACTTGGTCACGCCCATCACATGGTAGGGCAGGACATCCAGGGCCTTGATATTGGACAAGGTTCCTAAGAATGCACCCAAGCGGGCCAGCAGCGTCTCATCGTCGGTAATACCGGGCACCACCACATGACGGATCCAGACATCCACCTGGCGTTCATCCAGATATTTGGCAAAGGCCAGGATCCCGGCATTGTCATGGCCGGTCAGCACCTTGTGTCCCTCCGGGTCGATGTGCTTGATATCCAGCAGCACCAGATCGGTTACCTTCATCAGGGCATCCAGCTTCTCATTGTAAGAAGAGGTTCCGGGACGGTAAGTGATACCGGAGGTATCCAGGCAGGTGTGGATCCCTTTTTCTTTGGCCAGGGTAAACAGCTCCAGCACAAAGTCGATCTGCATCAGAGCCTCACCACCGGTGACAGTGATGCCACCTTTATTGTAGAAGGCCTTATTGCGTTCATAATCCTGGATCAGGGACTGAGCAGAGCGGCGGTTGCCGGTGTTCATCTGCCAGGTATCAGGATTATGGCAATACTGACAGCGCATAGGACAGCCCTGTAGAAATACCACAAACCGGACACCGGGGCCGTCCACAGTGCCAAAGCTTTCCGTGGAATGAACATATCCGTCCATAGCCGATTAGATCTGCTCGTGGAAGGTACGGGAAATAACCTCGTCCTGCTGCTCCTTGGTCAGTTTCACAAAGTTAACAGCGTAGCCGCTAACACGGATGGTCAGCTGAGGATAGTTCTCAGGGTGAGCCTGAGCATCCAGCAGAGTCTCTTTGGAGAAGACATTAACATTCAGATGGTGGCCACGCTTCTCAATGTAGCCATCCAACAGAGAAACCAGATTATCGATCTGCTTTTCAGTAGCTTTCATTATTATTTCCTCCTATTCAAAATTTGGGGAATTATTCTGCGTCCAGGCCTTCGAACAGGGTAGGAACAGCAGCACAGGTGTTGCACTCCAGTTCATCGGGAGTCAGACCCAGATCACTCAGCTCTACGCCCAGATCACCGAAGTCGCCCATGAACAGCTCGTCATCCTTGCCCAGTGCGCCGGGGATGATGGAGAAGGTATTGGAAATACCATCCTGAGCATCCTTAAAGGACAGCTTGGCAACGGAGGACAGGGAAGCGATGGCACCCTTCTCGTCACGACGATGCATGGGGTTAGCACCGGGAGCAAAAGCCTCGCCCTTCTTACGACCATCAGGAGTAGCACCGGTAGCCTTACCGTATACTACGTTGGAAGTGATGGTCAGGATGGAAGTGGTAGGGATGGACTCACGGTAGGTGTGGTTCTTGCGAATGTGCTCCATGAACTTGTGCAGGATCATGTTAGCCAGATTATCTACACGATCATCGTCGTTACCATACTTAGGGAAATCGCCCTCTACTTCGTAATCTACAGCCAGGCCATTCTCGTCACGGATCACGCGAACCTTGGCATACTTGATAGCGGACAGGGAGTCAGCTACTACGGACAGACCGGCGATACCGGTAGCGAACCAACGGGTCACCTTCTTGTCGTGCAGAGCCATCTGGATCTTCTCGTAGCAGTACTTGTCATGCATGTAGTGAATAACATTCAGGGTATTTACATATACCTTGCACAGCCATTCCATCATAGCGTCGAAGCGCTCCATTACCTCATCGTACTCCAGGTACTCAGAAGTGATAGGACGATACTTAGGACCTACCTGCTTCTTGGAAACTTCATCCACACCACCGTTGATGGAGTACAGCAGGCACTTGGCCAGGTTAGCACGGGCGCCGAAGAACTGCATTTCCTTACCAACACGCATGGAGGATACGCAGCAAGCGATAGCGTAGTCATCACCGTGGGTGTAACGCATCATATCGTCGTTCTCATACTGCAGAGAGGAGGTCTCGATGGAAACCTTAGCGCAGTAACGCTTGAAGTTCTCAGGCAGACGAGTGGACCACAGAACGGTCAGGTTAGGCTCGGGGCTGGGTCCCAAGTTGTACAGAGTGTGCAGGTAACGGTAGCTCATCTTGGTAACGAAGTGCTTACCGCAGGTGCCTACACCAGCCAGGGACTCGGTAACCCACTGAGGATCGCCGGAGAACAGGGCATTGTACTCGGGGGTACGGGCAAACTTGATCAGACGCAGCTTCATGATGAAGTGGTCAACCATCTCCTGGATCTCAGACTCAGTGTAGGTGCCTTCTGCCAGGTCACGCTCTGCGTAGATGTCCAGGAAAGTGGAAGTACGACCCAGGGACATAGCGGCACCGTTCTGCTCCTTAACAGCAGCCAGGTAACCAAAGTACAGCCACTGGATAGCTTCCTTAGTATCCTTTGCAGGCAGAGAGATGTCGAAGCCGTAAGAAGCAGCCATCTTCTTCAGATCCTTCAAAGCCTTGATCTGCTCGGACAGTTCCTCACGATCACGGATCACTTCTGCGTACATAGCAGAATCAGTACGATCCTTCTGCTCTTCCTTATCTGCGATCAGACGATCTACACCGTACAGAGCTACACGACGATAGTCACCGATGATACGACCGCGGCCGTAAGCATCCGGCAGACCGGTGATGATGTGGCTGCTGCGGCATGCACGCATCTCAGGGGTGTAGGCATCAAATACGCCGGCGTTATGGGTCTTACGATGTACGGTAAAGAACTCCTTTACCTGAGGATCCATGGTGTAACCATTGTCAGCGCAAGCCTTCTCAGCCATACGAACACCGCCGTAAGGCATCATAGCACGCTTAAAGGGCTTGTCAGTCTGGAAACCAACGATGGTCTCCTTGTCCTTGTTCAGATAACCGGGGCCATGGGAAGTGATGGTGGAGATCACCTTGGTATCCATATCCAGAACACCACCGGCTTCACGCTCCTGACGGGTCAGATCCATAACCTGATCCCACAGATCCAGAGTGTTCTGGGTGGGGCCTGCCAGGAAAGACTCATCTCCATCATACATAGTAAAGTTATGTCGAATAAAGCTTCTCAAGTCGATTTCGCGAACCCAGCTTCCCTCCTGGAAGCCGCGCCAACCTTCATACAGGTACTTGTTTTCCATTGCTTCAACTCCTCTTATCATTATTATTTATAAAAACAGATATTGATATGGCAATATCGATTTTCCAAAACGGTAATTGCCTTTTCCCACACACAATGGTACACTATGGAAAAAGGAGGTAAGTATCATGAATTTTTCTGATTTAGTAAAACAGCGTTACTCTGTCCGCAAATATGATCCCCGTCCCGTAGAGCCCGAGAAACTGGCAGCCATCTTAGAGGCCGGCCGTCTGGCACCTACTGCTGTAAACTATCAGCCTCAGCGCATCCTGGTGGTGCAGGGCGAAGACATGGAAAAGATGAAGGGATGCACCCCCTGTCTCTACGGACAGCCCGTGTGCCTCGTTGTCTGCTATGACAAGAACGCCAGCTAGAAGAGTCGCAGCGGCCGTGAGATCGGCGATGTGGACGGCGGTATCGTAATGACTCAGATGATGTATCAGGCCGAAGAACTGGGCATCGGCAGCCTCATTGTAGGTATTTACAAGGAGCCTGTCCTGCGCGAGCGTTTCTCCATCCCTGAAAATCTGGAGATCGTTTCCCTGCTGATGCTGGGTTACGCTACCGAGGATTGTGAACCTCATCCCGAATTCCATGCTTCCAGAAAGCCTCTGGGAGAGACCGTTTTCTACGGAAGTTTTGAGAACCTGCCTCAGGTAGATCCCCATCGTGAGAAGCACTAAACTTCTCCGCATACAAAATCACAATACTTGACACCATTATATCACGCTTTTACTAGGTTATCAATATCACAAACTTTATGCACTGTAAAAAGTACCGATTTTTGGAGATTTTTTCCGATACAAAACACTAAGAGTGATATCGTAAAAAGAACCCTGGACACCAATGCTGGCGCCAGGGTCTTTTTTATGTGCGCAAGGTGATTAGTCTTACGCGGTAGGAAAAAGGATTGCAAAGTATGTTATCAATATTCCTTGAAAGCGGTAGGAAGTACACCGCACACAGGGCATGCATCCTCAGTCTCACCCTTGTGGATAAAGCCACATACAGGGCACAAATAATATTTGGAGTCATCCAAATCGTTGATATTGTTGTACACGTTCATGTACAGCTCAGCGTGGTAACCCTCAGCCAACTTAGCGCGGGTAAATACGCCAACAGCCTCGGTCTCGCCTTCTTCCTGTGCCTTCTTGATGAAAGCGGGGTACATATCAGAGGTCTCGTAGATCTCACCCTGGGCACCGGTGATCAGGTTAGCGTCGGTCAGACCCTCATGCACAGCGTCGCCGGTAGGTGCCTTAGTTTCGGGGTTCATCTTCTGAGCCAGAGCCAGTTCCAGACCCACATGGATCTTCTCAGCATCAGCGGTACACTGGAACAGACGAGCGATCTGGTCATAACCTTCGCTCTGAGCAACCTTAGCAAATGCCTCATACTTGGTGAAAGCATTGGTCTCGCCCTGCAGAGCAGTCAGCAGGTTCTCATAAGTGGTACCTACTACAGTACCGGTAGCCTCAGCGGTCTTGCCTGCATCAGCGGCAGCCTCAGTAGCACATCCTGCCAGTAAACTCATAGTAGCCATGCCAATAGCGGTAGCTGCGGTGCCCTTCATAAAATCTCTTCTGGATAAACCCTTCATCATAGTTCCTTCCTCCTACTTTCCTTTTACTCTTATTTTTTATTTTGATTCGATGGATTTTTGTGTCTCATCTCTTCTGTGACTTTACTATACCATAACTTTCCATACTTGTCAATAATAATAATTATTATTATTATAAAATTTTTTCATTTATTTTTATAGAAAAAGCCTCCAGCATAGCGCCGAAGACTTTTTATTTCCATCCTATTAGAAGTTATAAGGCAAAATCTCCTTACCGGCCAGCACCTCTTCATAATCCTTCAGATTACGCTGCAAAAGCTCTGGTGTATTTAAACCGTAAGGACAACGACTGGCACACTGGCCGCAGTTGATACACTCCTTGATTTTCATCATCTTGGCCTGACCGGCCTCGGACAGATGACTGGCAGAAGGAGAACGACGCAGCAGCAGGGACATACGGGCACAGTTTAAGATCTCGATGCCCTTAGGACAGGGCATGCAATAACCACAGGAACGGCAGAAGCTGCCGCATAACTGTTTGCGGTCTGCTTCGATCAGCTGACGGATCTCCTCCGTCATGGTGGGAGGGTTGTCGATGTAGCTTAAGAATTCGTCCAACTCATACTCTCTCTGAACGCCCCAGATAGGCAGCACATTATCGTACTGATCGGCAAAAGCGTAGGCTGCTGCCGAATGATTGATCAGACCACCGGACAAAGACTTCATGGCAATAAAACCAATATTTTTCTCCTTGCAGACAGCTACCAGACGCAGATCCTCCTCGCTGCACAGATAGCAGAAAGGAAACTGCAGGGTCTCATACAGACCACTCTCCACTGCCTCCCAGGCTACCGCCAGACGGTGATTGGTAATACCGATGTGACGGATCTTGCCCTGAGCCTTGGCCTCCAGCATAGCCTCATACAGACCGGTGCCATCACCGGGCTTGGGACAGAAGGCAGGATTGTGGAACTGGTAGATATCTACATGGTCCGTCTTCAGCAGAGAAAGACTGGTCTCCAGATCTGCCCAAAACTGATCCACGGTCTTTGCTGCCGTCTTGGTGGCAATATAAATATTCTCGCGAACGTCAGCCAGAGCAATACCCATTTTCTCCTCACTGTCGGTATACATACGTGCCGTGTCAAAAAAGGTAATGCCATGATCGTAAGCTTTGCGCAGAAGATGACCGGCATCCTCACAACTGATACGCTGGATGGGCAGGGCTCCAAAACCATTTTTCTGAACAGTAATATTGGTGCTTCCTAAAGTTACAGTGTTCAACATAGGATATCTTCCTTTCTCTTTATGAATATCCGGATACTACTCATAGTGGCTTCCGTTTTGAACCGATTGTTATAGGCGAACTACCAGTCCCAATGGTACCGGTCGTTCTGCCTCCATCCCATCTTCTCTTCGGTCTGAGATCTGCAGAAAACGGTGATCGCTGAGCAACACTTGAGCAGAACCTCCTCCATCTAAATTGACGGCGTGATGCATGCCTGCTTCCCTGCAGATCTCTGCCATCTCTGCCAATGAAGCTCCACAGCTGTGTCGTCCCTCCACATATCCTACTTTGGGAGCCCCCTCTGCCCAAACCAACATGGGAGCACCATTTTCATCGGCTCCCAGCGCAATGCGGGCTGCTCTGTCCTCTGCGAAATTCATAGGATACAGACTGGGCGGGAACGGTGTCCGTTCTAACTTGCGGATGTTGTAAAAAGGCGACTGAAATTTATCCGTCTTGACGCCTTCTCGCAGAATGCTGTTTCCCACCTGAATGCCAAACTGTACATCCTCCATGCCGTGATAGATCACCTGATCTCCGGGCCGAATACGGACATGCTCCTTTAGGCTTACTACAAAACCCGATGCAGGGATCGGTACACTGCCACTTTCCTTGACAGTAACCACCTGACATCCGATGATCACCACTTTCATCCGATCATCTGCCGGTGTCTTTTTGCGGTCCGGTCTGGTATACAATATCACATTATCTCCAATGGAATACCTATTCTCATTGATCTCCATTTCCAGATCACGCAAGTTTGGCAGTTCTACCGATACGCTACCGTCTCGTCTCACCAACAGGGCTTCTCTGCCATACAACGGGGGCTGTATCACATCGCCATCTCTGACACAAAGGCCAAAGGCAGTACCTACCTGATCATATACCGTAGCACAATCAAAAGGATCCATGATGAAGAAAGAAGCATTGACCTTCATGGCCGCTCCCTGCTCCACCTTTGATAATACCCCCACATCTCCTCTTACAGGAATGACGGATGTGACAGGCAGTTTGCCATGGACCACTCGCAGACACTGACGTTCTTCCAGTTCACGATACAGTGCCTCCGCCTCCGGATCCGAAAATGTCGGTCCCTCCTCTGTGACCTTCACACCATGACGCAGCACGGCTGCCGCGACCGTCAGAGGGTCTGCCATCAAACCATAGCGAGAAACCTGTTTGGCTCCCATGGCTCCCCGTTCTCTCATATCCTCTGGCAGACAAAACAAAACATTATGACCAAAGATCCAGGGACATCCCGGAATCAAAAATTTGCGATAGATCCGTTCGAAGCTTTCCAATGTCTTGCGAAGTGCTGCTTCTTCTGCCTGGGACCAATCCTCATCTTCCGACAGAGAAACCATGGCCTCCGGCCACAGAAAATCCAACTGTTGCCATCCTGACCAGCGCACTGCCTGATATCGCTGGATCCGGCCGTCCGGATAGGTTATTGTTTTGATTTCAGACTGCATACTTACTCACCTGCCGGTCCATACTTTGCTGCCAATACAGACTCAGCCTCTTCCTTACTGATCTCTCCATGATTATAACGAGCCATGACCTGCACGTCCTTACTGCGCAGTTTATAAAACAGCAGCAAGATCACCAACGCAATAGTAAATCCCACTGCAGGCAACAGGCAGAACAATCCCCATACACCATCTGCCACACCGGCAGGCTGAATGGCATTTTCTCCTTCCACAAAGCCTACCGAAGCCAAACTCAGCAGCACCACTGAACCGATAAGACTGTTTTTCAACTTAGCCACAAAGGTCTGCAGACTAAAGGAAATACCGGCGGCTCTTGTACCGGTCTTGTAGGTGCCATACTCTACCGTGTCAGCGATCAGCATATAGATGACTACGGACCAGAAGCCCAGGCCCGTACACTTTAACATAGTCATCAGAATGGCCATCGCCAAGTTATCATAACCTACAAAGTATGCGGCGATATTCATCACTACCGTAAAGGCCAGCCCCCAGCACAGTACCGTAAACTTGTCCCAACGACGGGAAAGCTTAGGAACCACTGCAGACACCAGGATCACCGAAACGGCAGCGCCTCCGGCCACCAGAGTAGCGGTATTTTCCTGCCCCAGACAGATACGGCCCATGTAGATGGCCATCTTCTGCTCCAGGCTGGCAACACCCAGCAACAACATAGCCACCAACGCCACGATCAAATAGCGGTTGTTCTTTAAATAGTGAAGCATATCCTCCAGTCCCGGATTTTGCTCTGCCGTGGCCGTCTCGCTGTGACGTTCCTTTACAAAGAACAGCATGGGGATCATCAGGATCACCGACACTGCCACAAATACTACACAGGCGACAAACCATCCCAGTTTAGGACGAAGCATAGGCACCAGCAAGGTGGCGATCACACCGCCCACCATAGCCCACAGCTTACCGCCGGCGATAATGGAAGTGCGCTCATCCACATCAGAAGTCATCACCGTGGTTAGCGCATAAGCAGGGGCATCCAGGACAGTATAACAGATATCAAACAGTATGTACGCCGCCAGAAACCACACTACCTTGATGGCCTGGGGCAGGGAATCCGGGATCGCAAACAGAGCCACCGTCGTAATACCGATGGCCGTGGTGCCGATGCGGACCCAAGGCAAAAACTTCTGGCCATTCTTAAAGGTACGACGGTCCATCAGATAACCAAAGAGCACATCGTTGACCGCATCCCACAACTTGGGAACCAACAAAATCGCTGCGGCCGTTGCCGCGGCAATCCCAATGTCTGTCAAAAACGTCTCCACATATCCGGCATATCCCCACAGGATATTTTGTCCCAGGAAGAAGAGGCAGTAGGCCAGACGTTCTCGTTTGTTTGTCATGAAATTTGTTCGCATGCTCATATGTATTTGCTTTCCTTTTTCCATTGCACTTTTACCATTTTACTTTACGTATTGATTTGAGGGAATACTCTATTCCGACCGTAATTTCCCGAGGGCTTTACGGACTATTTTGAGAGAACTTTCTGTTCAGGCTGTAATATTCTGGTGGTTTTACGGACTAGTTTGAGGAAGTTCTCCATCTGGGCCGTAATTTTCCAGGACTTTTACGGACTTTTTCAGGTATATCTCCATCTGGGCCGTATTCTCTCGCAGACTTTTACGGACTTTTTCAAGTGTATCTCCATCTGGGCCGTAATTCCACAAAATTTTTACGGACTAAGCAAGATAAAAGCTCAAATCCAGCCGTAATCCTCATCTAATTTTACAGACCAACAATCCTACAGTTCTCCCCGCAGTAACGCTCGAGGATTGTCCTCCATCAGTTCCTGCACCGCCCCAGGCCCATACTTCTTGTCCAGGACTGCCAGGCAAGCCTGCAGCTCCGGTTTGCGCCAACGATCGGTGTGGGCGTCGGTAC
>JAFYLG010000105.1 GCA_017537225.1 Lachnospiraceae bacterium | reverse complement strand
CCCGCACCAATGTAAAGATCTGACGGGCCACTGCTTCCATCTCGGCCGTGCGGTCACGGACCTCCCACAGATGGATGGGACCCTCCGTTGGCGCCGCCACTGTGTCTTCTGTCTGACCTTCCTGATCATCCAAAATCACCCAGGGCTCCACGGGACAACGCAGCAACTGACGTTCCAAAACAGCCAGCTGAGGCACCTTGGCAAAACGGGCCCCTGGTGCAAATACTTTCCCGTCTTCCACAGTGACTTGATTCTTCTTAGCCAGGGCCTTCAGCATCTGGACTGTGGTCAGACTCATCTCAAACAACTGACGTTCCGAGGACAGGCGGGCCCTCTGACGAGGAGATAATTCATCGAAAGCTCCTCCATCCACCAGGGCACCATCCACTGTCACAGTGACGATGACTTTTTTGGCATGGATCATCAGCATCTCCAACACCTGATACTGGGATGGTGTAAATCCGGTGAAGCCATCGAAGGTAATGACACTCTCCGCTACTAACTTGGATTGGGGAATCAAACGACACAGCACATCATACAGACGCTCGGAAGGGATGGTATCCTCCTCCATGCTGCGGTCAAAGGCATGATACAGTGTGCGGATCTCCTTTAACTTGCGCTGCAGCAACGGCTCGTCGGCAGTGGCTGCAATGATGCGGTCCATTTCCTGACCATCAATGCGGTACTGATACAGCTCACTGAGCATGGATTTGATCTTGTCGATAAATCCGGCCTTGTCCAGGTTTTTGCGAAATACCTTCAGATCATCACTGCAGGCAGCCGCTGCCCGACGCAGCACCATCAGCTTGCCCATATCATCCAGGACCGTCATGCCCTCCACGCCCAGTTCCCCCAGGATGCGGTAGGCCAGGCGATCAAAGCTGAGGATATCGATGTTGGTCACACTATGGCCGGGATGCATGGTCACCAGATCCTTTTGGGTCTGCATGGTGTACTGTTCCGGCACGATAGCCATAGCCTGAAAGGCGGAACTATGTTCCGCCTCCCTGATCAGTGTCTCATATAAACTTGTCGTTTTTCCGGAGCCGCTGGGCCCCAACAACAACTGTAAGGACATTAACAAACCTCCATAGCCAGGCAGGCAGCACCCAGGATACCCTGGTCATCGCCCAGGCTGGCGCCTACGATGTAATTATCCAGATCTTCCATCTGGCTGGTACGGATATAGCTGTTGGCCTGACGCTTCACTTCCTCGCGGATCAGAGGCAGCAGCTGAGGCTGATGCATTACACCACCACCCAGAATGATCTTCTCAGGAGACAGGATCATGATGTAAGCCACCAGTGCCTGTGCGATATAATAAGCTTCCATCTCCCATACTTCGGGGCGATCGGCCAGTTCTACACCTTTTTTGCCCCAGCGCTTCTGGATGGCAGGACCAGATGCCAGGCCCTCAAAGCAGCTGGCATGGAAAGGACAATTGCTCTCAAAGGCCTCATCCTCAGGATGACGCTTCAGAGTCAGATGACCTGCCTCAGGATGCAGCATACCGTGGAGCATCTTGCCATTGGTCATAATGCCGGCGCCGATACCGGTGCCTACGGTAATATATACGCTGTTCTCCAGCCCCTTGGCACAGCCAAAATTAGCCTCGCCCATGAGGGAACCATTTACGTCAGTGTCAAAACCTACAGGAATACCCAGTTCTCTGGCAAAAGGGCCTACGATATCGCAGTTTGCCCAACCGGCCTTGGGAGTAGTGGTGATATAACCATAGGTAGGAGAATCCTTATGCAGATCGATAGGACCAAAGCAGGCAATGCCCAGGGCCTCGATCTTCTTGTCACGGAAATACTCTACCATATCGGCGATGGTTTCTTCCGGCATACGGGTAGGGATAGACACACGGTCTTCTACCTTCCATCCACCCTGGCCATCAAACTCCACCACGGCACATACCATCTTAGTTCCACCAGCTTCCAATGCTCCAACTCTCATACTCTTACCTCCTGTAGCGATACGATCTGTATCTTTCCTTTTTATTATGTAATTATGGTCCTATTGTGATTCCAATTCCTGCTCGGGATGCTTGCTTAAACTCTCCAGCTCCTCCAGATGACGGCGTACCGCCTCCATGCGGCGATCCAGTCGGGCACTGACCTCAGCACAGGCCCGCATCTCCATGGCCAGCTCGTCGGCAATGGCCGGATCAATGTCCTTTTTATAGCGGATCTTGTGCTCCAGACTGGCCCAAAAATCCATGGCGATAGTGCGTAGCTGCACCTCTACCTTCATCCACTTTTTCCCCTGCTCCAGGAAAATAGGAACCTCCACGATCAGATGAAGGCTGCGATAGCCACTATCCTTAGGGTTTTGAATATAGTCGCGACGCTCCAGCAGAACGATGTCGTCCTGGGCCAGAAAACAGTCAGCCAACATATAAATATCCTCGGGAAAAGAGCAGACGATGCGGACACCGGCGATGTCATGCATGTCCTTTTGCAGCGAATCGATGGTAAACGGAAAACCCTTGCGGTCCATCTTCTCCGCGATACTCTCCATGGTCTTCATGCGGCTCTTGATGGCCTCGATGGGATTGCGGTCGTAGAGCAAAGAAAACTGCTCATTGAGAACCTTAAACTTGGTCTCTACCTCCATCATTGCACAGCGATAGTAGGCCATGAGCTCACGCCAGGGCATGGAATTTTTCCGAACCATATCCACAAATCCGGCATCCATAAACTGCTGCAGCAGCTGCTCTCCCACTTCATTTTTCAAATTGCTTCCTGCCGGTCCTTTTACGACAGTCTTTTCTATTACCAGTGCCATAGGCAAGTCCTCTCTTACAGGGCAGGGCCTGTCTTATTTGTTGCAATATTACCCGGGGCCCCACTACAGTTCATCTACAAAAGCCAAGACACCCTTATGGTAAAAGTATACCATGGTTCCCACAGAAAAGCTAGGACATTTGTGTAAAATAACTGTGAATCCATTGACCCTAATGCTATGGTACCAATCTCTGGTATTTCCATTTTTTTACTTCTTTTGTCCAAAAAGCATCAAAAAACGTCTTTTTGTGTTTGACAACGAATTGTCACTCTGTTATACTCGTCACTATAAATATATAGGGAGGTTTTTCTTATGAGAAAACTGAAAATGATCCTGTGTCTGACTCTGGCCGTGCTGATGCTGGCCGCCTGCAGCGCTCCTGCTGCTACCCCTGCTGCACTGCCCGCCAGTGAGCCCGATGCATCCAGCATGTTTGGTGTAGACGCTAACATCAACATGACCACCATCGATCAGTGGCTGAACCGTGACGACGTTGTGTACCGCGATGTAAGAATGCTGTTCGACCCTGCTGACTACGCAGCCATCGGCGGCAATGCTGATCTGTCCTCCACCGTTGAGGGCTTCAAGATCGTGCCTTACCCTTACCTGGCTACCCTGTCTGAGCTGCCTGTAGCCGGCGCTTACGCTGGTGACACTCTGTTCACTCTGACCTGGAATGCCGACGGTTCCATCGCTACTGCTACCGCTAACTACGAAGAGTCCATGCTGATCCTGGAAGATCTGTTCCCTAAGGATAAGGCTATCTTCATCATGTGCGGCGGCGGCGGTTATGCCGGTATGACCAAGTCCCTGCTGGCTTTCCTGGGCTGGGATGAGGCTAAGCTGTACAACGTAGGCGGCAACTGGGAATACCAGGGTACCCACGGCGTTGAGCTGATCAAGTACTCCGAAGTAGACGGCGGCAACAACATCTACGCTACCTGGAGAGCAGACTACGCTACCATCGATTTCTCCAGACTGCACGCTGTAAAGTAATCAGGTGACTCTATGAAGAGAATCGTATCCCTGATCCTTGCGATCCTGACCTGTGCCTCTCTGTGTGCATGCGGCGGCCAGACCACTGAGACCCCTGCTGCTACCGAGAAAAAGGATGGTCTGAACACCATCACTTATACCCAGTATGCCAGCGGCGGTATCGAGTCCCAGTTAGAGGCTGTGATCCTGTTCGAAAACAGCAACTCTACCTTCACCCGCTACCAGGTTGCTTTCACCTCCTGCACCTGCAGAGACGCTGCCAGCAACTACCGTTCCGT
>JAFYLG010000104.1 GCA_017537225.1 Lachnospiraceae bacterium | reverse complement strand
GCGAGCAGCCTTTAAGGCGGTGCAGGATGGCAAGCAGGTGGTGTATCTGTGTCCTACCACCATCTTGGCAGGCCAGCATTATAAGACATTTTCCCAGCGTATGGGCAACTATCCCGTGCGCGTGGAGTTGATGAGTCGTTTCCGCAGCCCGGCTGAGCAAAAGCAGGTGCTGATCGATCTGAAAAAGGGTCTGGTGGATATTGTGATTGGTACCCACCGTGTCCTGTCCAAGGATATGGTTTTCAAAGATCTGGGTCTGTTGATTATCGACGAAGAGCAGCGTTTTGGTGTGGCCCATAAGGAAAAGATCAAGCAGCTGAAAGAAAATATCGATGTACTGACTCTGACAGCAACTCCCATTCCCCGTACACTCCACATGAGCCTGATCGGTATCCGTGACATGAGCGTGCTGGAGGAGCCTCCCATGGACCGTATCCCCATCCAGACCTACGTCATGGAATATGACGAGGAGATGGTGCGCGAGGCCATTCAGCGTGAGTTGGCCCGAGGCGGTCAGATATACTATGTATTCAATCGTGTCCGCGGCATCGATGAGCTGGCGGCTCGCATCGCGTCACTGGTGCCGGATGCTGTGGTAGATTATGCCCATGGTCAGATGACGCCTAAGAAGATGGAGCAGGTCATGACCGACTTTGTCAACGGTGACATCGATGTATTGGTGTCCACCACCATCATTGAGACCGGTCTGGACATTTCCAATGTAAATACCATCATTATCCACGATGCCAACCGATACGGTCTGTCTCAGCTGCATCAGCTGCGAGGCCGTGTAGGCCGCTCGAACCGTACCGCCTATGCCTTCCTCATGTACCCCAGGGGTCGTGTGCTGAAGGAGGATGCAGAGAAGCGTCTGACGGCCATTCGCGAGTTTACCGGTTTGGGCAGTGGCATCCGTATTGCCATGCGAGATCTGGAGCTGCGCGGCGCCGGCAATCTGCTGGGCGCAGAGCAGCACGGTCACATGGAAGCGGTAGGCTATGACCTTTACTGCAAGATGCTGGGCGAGGCTGTTCAGGTATTAAAAGGTGAGGCGCTGGAGTCGCCTGACTTTGAGACCACCGTGGACTTTGATATGGATGCTTATATTCCACCCTACTACATCCGCAGTGAGAATCAGAAGATGGATATCTACAAGCGTATCGCTGCCATCGAAAACGACGAAGAACTGGAAGATATGCAGGACGAGCTGCTGGATCGCTTTGGCGATCTGCCCGGTGCTGTCACCAACTTGTTAAAGATCGCGGAGATCCGCGCCATGGCTCATCAGGCGGGAGCAACCGCAGTGGCCGGAACACGTACCGAGGTCAAGGTGACTATGTTTGGACAGGCCAAGGTGGATGTGTCCAGGCTCCCCGGATTGATCCAGTCCTATGGTGGATATCTGAAAGTCACCGGCGGAGCGGCCCCTGTCTTCAGCTTAAAGCCCCGTGGCAGTCTGATGTTTGAGCAAGAAGCCCAGCTGGCGGCTGTGAAAAAGCTGTTAATTGAAATAAAGATGTTGTCAGAATCGTGAAAGAGTATTATAATATAGCCTATTGGTGAGAAAATATGGAACATTGGACGGTTTAGCCTATGGTTTCCATGATTCTGCACAGGAAAATAACGGCGGCATTCCCGTCGATGGAGGAAGAGAAACATGAAAGTTGCAAAGAAACTGCTGGCAGTTGCACTGGCTGCTGTACTGAGCGTATCTGTACTGGCAGGCTGCGGTACCAGCGTAAAGCCCGAAAGCTATGGCACCACCGTAGTAGCTACCTACGGCGATGAGAACATTTACCTGGACGAGGCCAATATGTATCTGCGCGCCGAGCAGTATTACTACGAGTACATCTACACTTATATGTACGGTATGACTGATATCTGGAATCAGCAGGTTACCGAAGGTGTTACCATGAAGAGTGCAGTACTGGAGAGCGTAATGTCCATGGTTCGTCAGATCTATGTACTGAAGAACCAGGCTGCTAAGCTGGGCATCACTCTCAGCGATGCTGACAAGGCCAAGGTAGAAGAGACTGTGGCCGGTGTTCTGAAAGACAGTGCCCCTGAGCTGATCAAGGCTTATAACCTGAGCCGTGAGCGTATGATCCAGATCTATGAGAACAATGCTATCGCCAACCTGGTATGGGAGGCTCTGGTTGCTGATGTAGATACCAATGTAGCTGATGAGGATGCTCGCTGTGTAGGCGTTTCCTACGTTTTTGTGAATCAGACCGATGTGAAGACTCAGTCTAAGGCACAGGAGATCTACGATGCTGTTAAGGGCGGTGCTACTCTGGAAGATGCCGCTAAGAAGCAGGAACTGACTGTGAGCAAGGCTTCTTACTTTGTAGGTGACAAGTACGAAGAGAAGACCTTAGGCTTCAAGGCTATGGCAATGAAGGAAGGCGAAGTTGCTATCTTTGAACTGGAAGAGGGCAAGGGCTGGTATGTTATGGTCCTGGATACTCTGAAGGACGAGACTGCTACTCAGAACAAGAAGGATTCCGTGATCGCTGAGCGTCAGGCTGAGATGTTCAAGACCAAATATGCTGAGCTGGAGAAGGCATCTGCTGCTTTCACCGTAGATGAGAAGGTATGGCAGAACGTATCCATGGCTACCATCTTTGTAGTTCCCCAGGTAGAGACTACTGCAACAGAGACTACCGAAGCTGCTAAGTAAGAGAGAGTTCCAGGAATCAGGATCATTTCCAGTTGAAATTACATCAAAAAAACCGTGGGTTTCACAGACAGTGTGGAACCCACGGTTTTTTTGTTGCGTAAAAAAGGAAGATTTTGCAAAGGGATCAGTGACAGCGGTCCTGATATTCGGAAGGAGACATCCCCACTACCTTTTTGAATGCGCTACCAAAGTACGTCACATCGCGGTAGCCTACTTTGTCAGCGACCTCATAGATTTTGTAGCGGCAATCCTGCAGAAGCTTCATGGCCATATGCATGCGATACTGAGTCAGATAGCTGATGATGGTGTAACTGGTTTCTTTTTTAAACACATGACTGAGATGACTTTCGCTGACACCCAGATGCCGGGCTATGGGAGTGATGCTGATATCGTAATCTCCATAATGCTCTGCAATGTAGCTAAGGGCCTGCAGGACATATTTGCTCTTATCTCCTTTGACCAGTGGTAGCATATCCTGAGGAGTCAAAGTGGTCTGCTCCTGCTCCTTTTCGCGGATGCTGTTGATAGCGGCCACCAGCTCTTGGTCCTGGAATGGTTTCAGCAAATAGTCTACAGCACCGTGCTTTAAGGCGCTGCGAGCATAGGCAAAGTCGCTGTAGGCAGTCAGGACGATCACGTGGGCTCGGCATCCTCTGCGGCGGAGCTCTGCCATCATTTCGATGCCGTCCATGTGAGGCATCCGGACATCGGTAATGATCACGTTGGGGTTATAGCGTTCTACGGCATCCAGTCCTTCTTTGCCGTTGGAAGCTTCGCCGACCACGACGCAACCCATGGAGGCCCAGTCTACACCAAGCATAATGCCGCGGCGCACTACGGATTCGTCATCTACAACCAATATTTTTAACATAGCTTATATCCTCTCTAAAATCATGTGACAAGTGTGGTAGAATGAGGGGGCTCAGTGTCGGTTTTGACTGTGGACCTCTTCTAGAGAAAAGCAAATGGGAAGACGCAGGCGGACACAGCTGCCTTCGCCGGGCTTGGATTTTGCGGAGATACCGTAGGTCTCGCCAAAGTGTAGGCGGATGATGGTGCTGACGTTGAACAGACCAAGATGCCCCTGAGGCATATCACAGGTTTTGCTGTTAAGGCGGGATAGCATATCGTCAGGAATGCCGCAGCCGTTGTCGGATACACACAGCAGCAAATCGCCATCCTGCTCCTCAGTCCACAGCTTGATATAGCCATCGTCCTGGTTAGCCACACCATGGATCAAAGCATTTTCTACTAGAGGCTGGAGCAACAGTTTGGGAACCAGACAACCACGAAAACGCTCGGAGATGTCCATTTCGCAAGTAAAACGATCTTCAAAACGTAAGGTTTGGATATCCAGATAGCGTTCGATCAGCTCCAGCTCATCGTCCAACGTGATGAACTCGCTTCCGGAGATGCCTGCACGCAGGATAGTCGCTAGATCGGTGGCAAGGGTGGCAACCTGCGGTACTTGATGGGCCACGCCCAGCCATTTCATAGTGTCCAGAGTGTTGTATAAAAAATGTGGATTGAGCTGGGCCTGCATCATGCGCAGTTGGGTATCATTCAGCTCCTTTTGACGTTGCACGGAGCGGGACAGATTGCTGAGGTATTCATCCGTCATATGGTTAAATCGTGAGGAAAGGCGTCCCAGCTCATCCTCTCGATCGATATCCATACGAATGTTGTAATTGCCATGTTCAACCTGAGCCATAGCAGCATCCAGCAACTTGACCGGTTCAGAAAGATAGCGGCTTAAAACCCATGCACACCACAGACACAGAAGTAGACACAAAAAGCTCATCAAACCACTGACGGCATAGATCGTATGGACCACAGGCGTAGTGACAGTTTTGGGTTGTTGCAGGATTATGGTGAATCCGGTAAGTTTGTGGGTGGCTGTGTGGAAATAATACTCTCCATTGGTGCCGGTCAAAGAAGAGCCAGACATAAGCTGTTGGCGCAGGACAGTGGCAGTGGTATCCTCCTGAGAAGGCTGCGTATGATATACGGTATGCCACAGAGGGTCAAGTAAAAGAACATCGTTGGTGGGGAGGTATAGATCATCAAATAAGAGATCAAAGTGTGTCTCCTCCATGATGATCACGATATAGCCAAGAATCTCATCGTTGTAACGCCGCACGGTGCGGGCGGCGGTGAGAGCTATGCCATCTTCATCGCAGCGATAGACTAACTGGTCGGTCTGAGCTGCTGCGTGTAAGATCCCCCAGTCGGTGGGCAATGTGCGGGCAGGCAATGTCTTGTGAGTGGTGTAGAGACACTGGCCGTAGCGGTCTACCACATCGATGCGGGCAAATTCGCGCAGGGAGTCGCTTTCCCGAAACAGCAGCTGGTACAGCACACGGGAACTGGGATTACTGTCTCTCAGAGCGCATCGAACAGCGGTGCTGTGACACAGTTCATCGGTCATTTGCTCATAAGAAAGGCAGAGGGAATCCAGCGTCTGGGTCAGTTGGGTCAGTTGGCGTTCGGCTTCGATAGTCAGGTTGCTTTCGCTTCGCTGGATCTGAAAGTGCATCATCAAAATGTTACAAAAAATCAGAGGAAGCAGAGCCATGATCAATACGGTGACAAAAATACGATTGCGAAAAGAACGTCGGATCCAGGTATTCATGGCATCACCTCCTGCAGGATATCGTTCCACAGGGCCAGGATGTTGGCTTGCTGCTGACTAGACCAGTCGGAATCATAGGGGATGAAGGATGTGTTGGTCTCCTCGGTGGATAGTTCGCTAAGAACGGACCGGCGGTAACATTGGGTGATCAGGTATTGCTGTACATCCTTGCCTAATACAAAATCGATAAAGAGCCGGGCATTGTCTTCATGAGCGCAGTTGGCGATTACGGCCAATCCGTCACATACGGCACTGGTTCCTTCTTTTGGGAAGACCATGGCTACATCGTAGCCCTCGCGGATGCTGCGGATTACTTCGTCCTCCAACATGACACCAATATAGCAATTGCCGTAGGCGATCTGCTCGACGACACTGCTGGAGCGGGGCAGGATCTCACCGTTCAGATTTTTGAGAAAACGGTGCATGATGATTTCGTTTTCTTCTTTTGCTTAGAGTTGCAGCAGTGTGGACAGGGCTGTGTAAGCAGAAGCAGAGACGGTAGGATCTGCGAAAGCGATTTGTCCCTGCCAGATTGTGTCCAACAGGTCCTCCCAACCGGAAGGCGGGTTGAGGCGAACCAACTTGGAGTTGTATGCTAAAACAATGGGCAAAAAGGAAAAAGGAGTCCAGTGCCCCGTATCGCTTTGGTAGGTAGAGACGATATTTGCTGCCAGCGGACTGGTATAGGGGGAGAAGAGTTCTTTGTGGGACTCTAAGGATTCGGTTCCACCTCCAAATAGCAGGTCACAACCGGAGTCACCCTGGGCAATGAGATCCAAAAGCTCTATGGTACCTCCGGTCTTTACTTGTACCCAAATGCCTGTGCGCGCTTCAAATTCCCGAATGATCGGCTCATAGACAGCATCCCGGTGGGATGTGTAGATCACAAGACGATTCTCAGGGCTGGGAGCCAACAGGGTGGTATCGTGAGAATGAGAATTGCCGCATCCGGACAATAACAGTCCTATCAATAATAACGAGAAAAGAGCGGAAATGGTAAATTTCATGAGTGTTCCCCTTCGGATTAGAATGAACAAAATACGTGGTCTTTCTTGATATAGGACCATAGTATCACAGATTGTAAAAGTTATCTATAAGAAAAAATGAGGCAACTAAAAAACTGTGTAATATATGTACAGGAATATGGCTGTGGAACGTGATTATTTTATACAGAATCACCATAAAATAACAGGATAAATGGTAAAATCACAGTTTATTCGGTTTGACAGATATGGTAAAAGATACTATAATGAAACAGTAGTGGCGGTTTTGTCTGCTGTATAGGGAAGGATGTTGGCTCTGTCCAGACGAGACTATGACTGCACAATCTAAATAAAGGAGAAGGTAACTATGAAGAAGATGAAAAGAATGCTTGCTCTGTTACTGGCACTGGTTATGGCTCTGTCTATGGTAGCTTGTGGGGGCTCCGAAGACACCAAAGAGACTCCTAAGGCTGGTGTAGAAGATAACAAGGGCGACGACAAGGTTGAGGAGAAGGATTACTCCAAGTACACCATCCGTATTTATTCCAACTCTAACTCTACCGAGCGTTCCACTTGGCTGATCAATGAGGCTAAGGACGCCGGCTTCACGATTTCCATCGATGATAACACCGTTATTTCCGGTGACGTAGCTGCTATCCAGGCTGCTAACGAGAACAAAGATGGTGACCTGATTTTCGGTCTGAATGAGACTCGTTGGAGCCAGCTGGTAGGCGGTACCTATGAGAATCTGAAGGTGATCGATTGGACTCCCAGCTGGGCTGCTGAAGTAGGCGAGTATGTATACCCTGGCAAGGCTTACGGCCTGGTTATCCAGAACGTTTTGATGCTGTATCGTACCGATGAGCTGGGCACCAATGGCAAGACCCTGCACTTTGAGCATTGGGCAGACGTTGTTAACAGCGGCTATACCTGGTATCGTCAGAATAAGGTAGGCGGCACTACCAACTCCAACATCAACTCTGCTATGCTGTATCCTTTTGTAGATCCTGCTTCCCCTGCCGGCGGCATTTCTGTTGACGGTTGGAAGACCCTGTGGACTTACTGCGCAAATGGTAAGACCGGCGGCGATGATTACAAGTATGGCTTCGTTCCTTTGAACAAGGGCGATGTTCAGGTTTCCTCTTTCTACTCCTCCTCTCTGTATGGTCAGATCGATGCCGCTGCAGAAGGTTCTGCTAAGCCTCTGATCGGCACCATGGAGCCTGAGAACTGGGCACTGGTTGAGATCGATGATGGTACTTATTACATCGCTGAGTACATCGGCATCATTGAGAAGGCCGGCCGTACCGACGAAGAGACCGAAGCTGTTAAGGCTTTTGCTGAGTGGTTTGGTTCTGCAGAGGTTCAGGCTGCTTGGGGCGAAGAGTTTGACTCCTTCCCTTGCAACCAGGTTGCTGCTTCTACCCTGTATCCCGATGGCATCCCTGCTATCTACCAGATCAAGAACTTTGCTCTGAACAAGATCGAAGGTACCGATATGAACTATGCTGAGTATGTAGCTGCTCACTCCACCGAGTGGACCAACATCATGACCAACCTGGGCTTCTACTGGGCAGACGAGAGCGCTGCTGTTGCTGAGCCTGATTGGGCTAACCTGGATTGGGCTACCCTGACTCAGAAGAAGTAATCAGACTGATTATTTTGCCTGCGATTGCCGGCTGATATGAAATGAGTGTGGCGGGCCGGTGTATTCCGGCCTGCCATTTTTTGTAGGATAAGAGATGGATCTTATCAAGTAGGAAACAGATTCATCCTATAGGTAAGCGAGGAGGGTTTACCTATGGGATGAATCCGCAGAAAAATCTGTGCATGATTCAAATAGTATATACTGTATAAGAGGAAAAGGAGCAGATCTTTATGATTCGATTGAATGATATCGTTGTAAAATTTGGTGATTTCACCGCCCTGCATAGCATCAATGTGCATGTAAAAGAGGGTGAGTTCTTTACTTTCTTAGGTCCTTCCGGTTGTGGCAAGACTACCACACTGCGTACTTTGACTGGTTTTATTGATCCGGTAGGTGGTAATGTAGTAGTCAATGGCGAAGATGTGACTAAGACCCCCATCGAGGAGCGCAATATCGGTATCGTGTTCCAGAGCTACGCTTTGTTTCCTACCATGACTGTGTACGATAACATCGCCTTTGGTCTGAAAGTGAAGAAGATGAAAAAGGCTGAGATTGATCAGAGAGTCCGTGAGATCGCCAAGAAGGTGGATTTGACAGATGAGCAGTTAAAGAAAGCAGTGTCTCAGTTGTCCGGTGGTCAGCAGCAGCGTGTAGCTATCGCCAGAGCCCTGGTAACAGGTCCTGCCATCATCTGTATGGATGAGCCTCTGAGTAACCTGGATGCCAAGCTGCGTGTGCAGCTGCGTAATGAGTTAAAGCGTATGCAGGAAGAGTTTGGTATCACCACCATCTACGTTACCCATGACCAGGAAGAGGCTCTGACCCTGTCCGACCGTATCGCTGTATTTAATAAGGGTGTGATCGAGCAGATCGGCACGCCCAATGAAGTGTACAATCATTCTGCCACCGAGTTTGTCTGCAATTTTATTGGCGATATCAACTTGCTGACAGAGGAAGCAGTGGAAACGATCATCCAGGCCGGTGGTGATTTGTCCAAGGAGAATAAGAACTACATTCGTCTGGAGCGTATCCATGTAAATGTGGAGCCGGAAGAGGGAGAGGTAGCATTCCGCGGCAAGGTGACTCGCAGAGAATATTATGGTCTGTACATCAAGTACTATATTGATCTGGGATTCCAGACCATCAAGGTCATCGAGAAGAATGACGGTGTCAATATTTATGAAGCCGGACAGTCTGTAGTGGCCATCGTAAATCCTAAGGACATCATGGCATATCCTGCCAATAACCAGTAGGAGGTGCCTTATGAATCAGACGAAGAAAAAACGTCTCCGTCCGGAGACCTTAGCCAAGATCGTTGGTGGAGCTTTCTTTGCTTACCTGTTCTTTGGCTTCATGCTGTTGCCTTGTTTGAATACGCTGACCAGCATTTTTACCACGGTCAATGGTGCCGGAGAGGTAGATCCCTGGGCTGTTATCCGCTTCTTCTTTGCGGGTAATATGAGTAAGTATGTATGGAACTCCCTGAAACTGGCAGTGCTGCTGGTTATCACAGTAAATCTGGTGGGTGTCTCCATCGTTCTTTTGACCGAGTACTTTGATATCAAGGGTGCCGGTATCCTGCGTATGGGATATATGACCACCATGATCTATAGTGGTGTGGCTCTGGTTACCGGTTATCTGTTTTTGTATGACGGCGATGGTATCATCACCACGCTGTTGGTCAATGCCTTCCCGGACTTTAATGCAGACTGGTTCTCTGGATTTAATGCGGTACTGTTTACCATGACCTTTGCCTGTACCAGTAACCACATGCTGTTCTTGCGTAATGCCATCCGCGGTATCGACTACAATACGGTAGAGGCTGCCCGTAATATGGGTGCCAAGCCTTTTACCGTACTGATGAAGGTAGTGTTCCCTACCTTGCTGCCTACCCTGTTCTCTCTGACGGTTATGACTTTTATTACCGGTCTGTGTGCTATGTCTGCGCCTACCTTGTTAGGTTATGACTCCATCAATCCGGAGATCGTGCGACTGGCCGGTTCTTCTGTGGCTGACGAGGCGTTCCCTCAGGCCAGAGCAGCGCTGCTGTCTATCATCCTGGCCATGTTTACCATCGTGCTGCTGACGATCTTGTCTGCTTACGAGCGCAAGGGCCATTACCTGTCTGTATCCAAGACCAAGGCCAAGCTGGTAAAACAGAAGCTGACCAATCCTGTCGCCAATATTCTGGCACATATTTATGCTTACATCTTGTTTATTATCTACATGACACCTGTGGTGATGATCATCGTATTCTCCTTCCAGACCTACGGTGCCATCCGTATGAAGAAGCTGGATTTCAGCAAATGGACGCTGATCAACTTCTTTGGTACTCAGGATTATGAATATATGACGAACCGCGGTACCATTAAGATCCGTGAAGGCTCCATTTCCGGTGTGTTCTCCAATGACGTTACCATGGGTGGTATCAAGACCAGCTTTATTCTGTCCATGCTGGCAGCACTGCTGGCCTGTATCATCGTAGTAGTGGCTTGTAACTATATCTTTAAGAACCGCAACAACAAAAAGGGCCTGGTGCTGGAGTACAGCCTGCTGTTCCCCTGGCTGCTGCCTACCATTCTGATCTGTTATTCCTACCGTACATATTTTAACAGTGATGCCATCTGGTATGTGGGCAATCAGAACTTATACTATGCAGAAAATGTCCGGTTCCTAATTGTCATGGCTTACACGGTGGTCAAACTACCGTTCTCGCTACGTATGATCAAGGCGGCATTCTATGCCATTGATGAAGAATTGGAGGACGCAGCCAAGAGTCTGGGAGCCAGTGGGTTGTGGACCTTTATCAAGGTCAAATTGCCCATTATCATGCCCAGTGTCCTGGCAGTATTTGCACTGAACTTCAATGCACTCTTCACCGAGTACGATATGTCTGCTACCTTTGCCAGCACCTACGGTACGTCTTACGCCATGATCATTCAGAGTATGTGTGCCGAGGAAGGTATGTATGGTTACAACATCAACGCCTCCGGTCGTCGATGTGCATCTACCGTATTCATTATGCTGGTATCCGGTTTGATCCTGTACCTGGTATACGGTGTCGGCGGTCGTGATCTGGGTGAGCGTCTGGCCATCAAGGAAAAACGTCAGAAAAAGATTCAGAACATTAAGGCTAAATTTCAAAAATCAGGCGCCAAAAGCGTAGCTCAATAACATTGTAGAAATATGACAATTCATGCCGGGAGCTGCTACAGTTCCCGGCGTGTGTAATTTTAGAAGGTATGAAGTACGGCAAGCGGTAATGTTGTCCGATACATCGGACGAAGAAGGAGAAGATATGAAACCGATCAAAAACATCATATTTGATATGGGCAATGTACTGATGTACTTTAGTCCTAAAACATATATTGAACGCCAGGGAATTACCGATCCTGCAGATTTTGCCTTGCTGATGCGGGAGATTTTTCAGAAGGTAGAATGGATCCAGCTGGATCGTGGCATCATTACCATGGACTATGCCGTAGAAGTGATCACAGCCCGTCTGCCGGAGCGTCTGAGACAGGATGCCGAGGATATTTTGCGTGGCTGGTGGAAGGGCCCCATTATGCCGGTTCCAGGTATGGAGGAGCTGATCAAAGAACTAAAAGGTCTGGGATATGGCATGTATATGCTGTCCAATGCCAATGGTTCCCTCAACACCTACGCACCTCGTATTCCCGGAACCGAGTATCTGGACGGCCGTCTGGTATCTGCCGATTGGGGTATGTTGAAACCGGAGCGTGAGATCTTTGAGAAACTGGCAGAATTATTTGACTTGGATTTGGGAGAATGCGTATTTATCGATGACTCATCTGTCAATATCGAGGGTGCCATTCGAGCTGGGCTGCAGGGAATCGTATTCCATGATGATATCACGGAATTGCGTCAGGAGTTGAATCTGCTGGGTGTACCTGTAAAGGCGTAAGAGAGGAAGTTAGAACATGAAAAACAATACATTGCGAGGAATTCCCTATGAGGCGCCTCATCATGGTATGGCCTGTGCCAAACCGGTAAAGTTTGGTACTGGTGGTTGGCGTGCCATTATCGGTGACGATTTTACTCGTGCCAACATCAGCTTACTGGCGAAAGCCATGGCAGATAAGATGAAGGCAGAAGGTGTGGCAGAAAAAGGTCTGGTTATTGGCTATGACCGCCGCTTTTTGTCCAAGGAGACGGTGATCTGGAGCTGTGAAGTGTTGGCAGCAGAAGGTGTGACCTGTCATTTTGTTAATCGTTCCGTACCGACTCCACTGGTCATGTACTATGTGATGAAGTACGGGTTTGCCTACGGCATGATGGTAACTGCCAGCCACAATCCTGCTCTGTATAATGGCATTAAGGTATTTACCGCCGGCGGCAGAGATGCGGACGAGACCCAGACCAATGAGATCGAAGCCTACATTGCCAAGGTGGATCCGGAAGGGATCCGGCGTATGGACTACCGCGAGGCGGTAAATCGTGGATTGGTACGGGAATTCTATCCCATGAACGAATATGTGGACAATATCCTGGAAAAGATCGATCTGAATGCCATCAAAAATGCTCATCTGCGTGTGGCGCTGGACCCTATG
>JAFYLG010000103.1 GCA_017537225.1 Lachnospiraceae bacterium | reverse complement strand
GCAGAGATGAACACGATTGTAGGCTATATCTATGATATGCTCTACGGAAACTCAGGTGGCTATCCCTCCTATGCTTCTGCTGCCGCCATCATCCTGTTCACCATTGTGCTGACAATCACCTGTATCAATCTTTTGGTCAGCAAAAAGCACGTTCATTATTAAGGAGGTGCTGATATGGACTACGATAAAATTGAAAAAGCTGCCCAGCGGCGAAATCATTTGATAAAATGTGTCACCTATGCCCTGCTGTCGATCTGGGCTTTGCTGGTTTTGTTCCCTTTCTACTGGATGGTACTTACCTCGGTAAAAAGTTACGGTGCCTATAACTCCGAGTGGATCCCAAAACTGTTTACCCTGTCTCCTACACTGCAGAACTATCGCGAAGCATTTACAGCAGTCCCTTTGGGAGAATATTTCATCAATACCATTCTTTTTACCGTAATCACCACGGCTCTGATGCTGATCGTCACAGTACTTGCAGCCTTTGCCTTTGCCCGGCTGGATTTCAGAGGGAAAGATCTCGCTTTTACACTGTTTCTGTCTCTAATGATGATCCCTACAGAACTGGTGGTCATTACAAATTATGTGACCATAACCAATGCCGATCTGCGAAACACCTTTGCTGGACTGATTCTTCCTTCTGTCACATCTGTATTCTACATCTATCTGCTGAAGGAGAATTTTTCCCAGATCCCCAACGAGTTGTACTATGCAGCTAAAGTGGATGGCACTTCGGATCTGAAATACCTCTTAAAGGTACTGATTCCCATTTGTAAGCCAACCATCGTCACCATCACCATTTTGAAAGTTATTGAGTGCTGGAATTCCTATGTATGGCCCCGTCTGGTGACAGATGACCAGGCATACTTTCTGGTTTCCAATGGCATTCAGGAGATCCGGGAAAACGGCTTTGGCCGGGAGAATATCCCTGCGATGATGGCAGCGGTTGTTGTCATTTCTGTTCCGTTGATCGTACTGTTCCTTATCTTCCGTAAGAAAATTATGGCAGGCGTTTCCAGAGGAGGTATGAAGGGATGAAAAAGATTGTTTCCATCATGCTTACCGCTGTACTGTTGTTGTCACTGACCGCCTGCCATGGCTCCAAGGAGCAAAAGGTATTTTAGATTCCGAATTCCTTTGATACCTCCAGGAATTATGAAATCTCCTTCTGGGCAAAAAACGACACCAACATGACCCAGGTGGAAATATACAAAAAAGCTATCGCAGATTTCGAGTCTCTATATCCCAATATTACCGTCAACCTGCGGCTTTACACTGACTACGGTAAGATATATAACGATGTGATCACCAATATCGCCACAGATACCACACCTAATGTCTGTATCACCTACCCGGATCATATTGCTACCTATCTAACTGGTGCCGATACTGTCATACCGCTGGATGAATTGTTTGCAGATCCCAAATATGGACTCGGTGGCAGCGACGTTCTATTTGATTCCCCCAAGCAAACAGAAATCGTCCCTCAGTTTCTGGAGGAATGTGAATTTGCTGGTCACTACTATGCCATTCCCTATATGCGCTCCACGGAAGCCTGCTATGTAAATAAGACCTTTGTGGAAAAACTTGGCTATTCCCTGCCCGAAACCCTGACTTGGGATTTCATCTGGGAGGTATCCGAAGCAGCCATGGCTCAGGATGCAGACGGTAACTATCTGGTCAACGGCCAGAAGGTTCTGATTCCATTCATCTATAAGTCTACGGACAATATGATGATCCAGATGCTGAAGCAGAGAAACGCTGGTTACTCTACAGAACTGGGTGAGATTCAGATCTTTAACGATACCACAGAAGAAATTCTCTACGATATTGCAGAACATGCTGCCTCCGGCGCCTTCAACACGTTTAAGCTGTCAGGATATCCCGCAAACTTCCTGAATGCTGGACAGTGTATCTTTGCGATTGACTCTACTGCCGGTGCTACCTGGATGGGTAGTGAAGCCCCGCTGGTAGACATTGCTGAGGAGAAACTAGTGCAGTTTGATACCCAGGTCATGACAATTCCCCAGTATGATCCCCAGAATCCCGTTATGATCTCCCAGGGACCATCCATGTGTGTCTTCAACAAAGAAGATCCTCAGGAAGTTCTGGCCAGTTGGCTCTTTGCTCAGTACATGCTGACCAATGAAGTACAGATTGCCTATTCACAGACGGAAGGCTACGCCCCTGTAACTACCAAAGCACAAAACAGTGCGGAATATCTGGACTACTTGAACCGTAGCGGAGAGGATAATGAGCTATATTATCGTGTCAAGCTGGATGCAACAAAGCTGCTTCTGGACAACACTGGAAATACGTTTGTGACTCCAGTCTTTAATGGATCTGCTTCTCTGCGCAATGCTGCCGGTCAGCTGATTGAGAATGTGAACAAGTCTGTACGCCGAAAACAGGATGTGAACGAAGAATATATGGATACTCTTTACGAAGAGGTCTCTGCTCTTTACCGATTGGATCAGATCGGCACATCCGGACAAAAGGTAACCTTCGGACCACTTCCCCAGGCTTCTAAGCTATTGCTCTGGACACTGGCATTTTGCTGGATATCTATTCTGATATACACTTTTTTGAACTGGAACAAGAAGAAATAGTTGTAAATAAATAATTTATGACATTGCTTTCTTAAAAAATAGCTGTATAATAATGTTTGTGCAAAAGCACAAAACCATTCCTATAATAAAGGAGAAATCGAACATGAAAAAGTTTATTGCCATGCTGCTGGCTCTGTCCATGGTTCTGGCTTTCACCGGCTGCGCCAAGACTGAGACTGCACCCGAAACCACTGCAGCACCCATCGAGACCACTGCTGCAGCTGAAAACGAGGCTCCCGTGGAGACTGAAGCTGCTGAGACCGAGGCTGCTACTGTCATGACCCACGAAGAGTACATCGCCGCCGAACTGGAT
>JAFYLG010000102.1 GCA_017537225.1 Lachnospiraceae bacterium | reverse complement strand
CCTCGCCTTGGCAAGGCGATACTCCACCACTGAGCCACTCGTGCATTGTTTTATTTTGTTGCTTGAGAGCACGAGACGGGATTCGAACCCGCGACCCTCGCCTTGGCAAGGCGATACTCCACCACTGAGCCACTCGTGCATTTTGTGTCCTTTTCATCGGCACGCATATTAATATACTATATGTAGTGATATTTGTCAACAACATTTTTTATTTTTTTGACAAATATTTTATCGTGATTATTTGATGCCTTTACTTTCCCTCCGCATCTTCTCTTTTTTTGAATTCTACACACATATGAAATTCTCAAGAAGTGGACTCTGGGTACCCAACCATCGGAAAACTCAATTACTGATTGAAAATGAAACAACCAATTGATAATTGTTTCCCTCTCAATGTGTGATATGATATAAGCACACCGGTGAATTATACTTTTTAGGAGGAATGAACATGCAACTCGATTTAGGAAACAATATTCGCCAGCTCCGTCGCCGTAACAAACGAACTCAAGAGCAGCTTGCTGTGGCCTTGGGTGTTACCTCCCAAGCCGTTTCCCGTTGGGAATCGGGAGGAAGCTACCCGGATATCAATCTTATTCCTTCCATTGCCAATTTCTTTGAAGTCTCCATCGATGAACTCTTTGGTTATGAAGGAGAACGCACACAACGTATCGATGCTTTGGTAGCTGAAATCGACCGTATGAATCAGCTTAACAGCGGCAAAGATGTTTGTATTACGGAATGTATTGCTCTGGCAAGATCTGCACTGGTAGAATTCCCCGGCAACGAAAAACTAATGCTCTCTCTGGCTTCTGTCCTATACAAAGCAGGCGGTGTTCGTTATGGAGAATGCCATTTAATCGACGAGGAAGGCTATACCGTCTACGATATTGAGAAGCACAAAACCTATTCAGAATGGACCGAGGCAATTCCCCTTTACGAAAAAGCGCTGCGTACCCTACCCCTTGGGAAATTGCGGGATCGCGCAATTGACGAGCTCTCCCAGCTCTATCTAAATTTGGGAGAACACGAAAAAGGTATGGCCTTAGCAGATCTGGCACCCGATATGTGGAGCAGCCGAAATTTCCTGCATGCTTATGCATGCGATGGTAAAAAGTATGTAAAAGCACACAGCGAGTTACTTTTGCAGACGATTCGAGCATGTGCGGTGTTCATTGTGAATATTACTACCGGCGATCAACAACACCTTTCCGTCCATGAAAAAGCAGAAAATATTGCAAGCGCCATTCGTCTTTTCGAAATCATTTGCCCGGACGGAAACTTCGGTTGTCATCATTCCTATGTTGCCAGCTTAGAATTGTTGCATTCCTTATATCTATGGCTGGATCAAAGACAAGACGAGGCCTTCTCTGCTCTGGATAACGCCAGATCAAACGGCTTGAAATTCATCCAAGTCTGTGAAGATGGTTTTGCACACTATCACACACCACTAGTACGCCTTGCCGAAGAAATTCCGCTTTGCCATGTGGACATTGCAAGGCAGGACTATTTGACTTTGGCTGAAGATTGGCCTTGGTGGACCGTTCCGGAAGTGGATCAAGTTAAGGCAGAAATACAAAAAGATCCCCGCTGGACAACCTGGGTGGCAAGTATCAAACTATAAAATCGAGAACGGGACCATCGCTCAACCAAAACTTTTGGTTAATGCGACAGTCCCGTTTTGCATGCGGTCAAGGGCTGATCCTTGCCCCTTGTTACAATACTTTATACTCTTACAATCTGCTCAAGATCAACCAAGCATCTCTTCCAGCTCAGTTACCATCTCATCAAACAGCTTCAATGCTGCCTGAACCGGTGCCTTTTCGCTCATATCTACGCCAGCCAGTTTCAGCAGGTCAATAGGATCCTGAGAGCCGCCGCCGGTGAGGAACTTCATGTAATCCTTTACGCCTTCTTCACCCAGCTCCAGGATGCGGGTGGACAGTGCGCCAGCTGCGGAAATACCGGTGGCATACTGATATACGTAGAAAGGAGTATAGAAATGAGGGATTCTGGCCCATTCCAGCTTGATCAGATCATCGCATACCATATCGGGGCCAAAGTACTTGGCATTGATATCGTAATATACCTTGTTCAGCTTTTCTGCGGTCAGTGCCTCGCCATCCTCCATCATCTTGTGAGCAGTCTTTTCAAACTCAGCAAACATAGTCTGACGGAACAGAGTACCCTTGAAGGTATCCAGGAAATGGTTTACGATATATGCTCTCTGAGCCTTGTCCGTAGTAGTCTTTAACAGATAACGGGTCAGCAGGATCTCATTGCAGGTGGAGGCCACTTCTGCTACAAAGATTCGATAGCCGGCAGTCTGGTGAGGCTGTACCTTGTTGCTGAAATAGCTGTGCATGGCATGACCCATCTCGTGAGCCAGGGTAAACATGTTATCCAGGGTCTCCTTGTAAGTCATCAGCACGTAGGGATGACCGGTGGAGCCGCCGCTGCAGTAAGCACCACTTCTCTTACCTGCATTCTCGCAGGCATCGATCCAGCGATTGTCAAAGCCTTCCTTCAGAGCTGCCAGATACTCTTCTCCCATGGGCTCCAGTGCCTTTAAGATGGTCTCTTTTGCCTGATCAAAAGGCACCTTCATCTTGCACTCAGGAACGATGGGAACATACACATCGTACATATGCAGTTCGTCTACACCCAGCATCTTTTTGCGCAGGGCCACATAGCGGTACATGGAAGGCAGTGCCTCGTGAACGCACTCGATTAGATTGTCGTAAACAGTCTCAGGTACGTTGCTGCCAGCCAGGTACATGGCTCTGGTAGAGGAATAACCTCTGGCCTTGGCAAAGAACATGGCCTGCTTGATATTAGCGGTAAAGGTAGAAGCAATGGTATTGGAAAACTGCTCAAAGGTGCCAAACATGGACTTGAAAGCCGCCTCACGAACGCTACGATCGCTGCTCTCCAGATAACCCACGTAACGACCGTGGCTCATCTCCACTTCCTCGCCATTTTCGCCCTTGATCTTGGGGAACTTAAGGTCCGCATTGTTTAACATACCAAAGGTCTGAGAAGCGGCGTGAGCCATCTCACCGGCGCTGGCCAGCAGAGCCTCGATTTCAGCGCTTCTGGTATGCTCTCTCTCTCGCTCCATCAAAATGAAAGCGCGCTCATACGCTTTCAATCCGGGTTCCTCTGCACGGAATGCGGACAGAGTTTCCTGAGGAATCGCCATAATCTCCGGTCTGGCAAATGCCATGGCCTCGTTCACCTTGGCAAACAGCATGCGTGCCTTCATCATCATGGACTGATAGGTCATATTGGTAGTATCCACATCAGAATTCAGATGAGCATACATATATACTTTTTCTACGCGGATCTCTAATCCGTCTTCAAAATTCAAAAACTCCAGCAGCATCTGAGCAGAATCTCCCAGATGACCCTGATACTTTGCTGCTTCGTCTACCAGAGCAGTTACCTCCGCCAGGTCTGCTTCCCAAACAGCATCACTGACATACAGATCTTCGGTAGCCCAACGCTTCTCCATAGGGATCTCACTACGTTTTGCAATTGCTTGTGCCATATTAGTCCTCCTTGAATGTATTTACACTTTAAAGTAGTATACCACCAAATTCCGATTTTGTCCAATGAAAAAGCAGATCGGTTTTCTATTTCACAAGAAATTACAATCTGCTTTTCCCCTTATCAAAATCCTATTTTTCATTTTCTTTCTGCTGTCGTCCGGCCAACACTACACCTACGATAATGCATGCCGTTCCTGCCACACCTGCCAGCGATACCGGCTCACCAATGGTCAGTGCCGCCGTGATCATGGTGATAAAGGGGCCAATATAAATATAATTGTTGGTCTTGACCACACCGATCCGATTGACCGCATGATTCCAAGCTACATAGCAGAGGCAGCTGCCCAGAATGGCCAGTTCTGACAGACACAATATGGGCATAGCCTGAAGAAGCTGTTCCCAGGGCAAAGTAAGCTGTCCGCTGCCCGCCAGAATGGGAAGCACCATGCACAGAGCGTAAAACAGCATCCTCCTGGTCAAAATAAACTGATCCATACGATCCGCATGGTCTTTCAGCCGCACCGAATACACCGCCCAGATCATGGCTGCTCCCAAGGCTAAAAAATCGCCTTTAGGGCTCATCTTTAATACCAGAGCACCATTTCCAACCACCAGTATGACACCGGCCATAGCCACCACAAAGCCCATCACCGTAGAGCGAGTCATTTTCTCGTCCGGCAATACCAGATGGGCTGCCAGGGCAGTAAACATGGGAGCGGCCGAAATAATGATGCTCACATTGGAGGCGGAGGTGTACAATAAGCCTATGTTTTCCAGATAGTAGTATCCCACGATACCAAAGAAGGCCAGGCTGATAAAGCCCAATTCTTCCTTCCAACTGGTAAAGGGATACCAACGGGGAGCACAGCACCAGCTGACTATGTAGGCCACAAAAAAGCGCAGGGCCAGCAGTTGGGTAGGCTGTAAAAACTCCAGCAACAGCTTGGAAGCAATGTATGTGGTCCCCCAGACCACCATGGCAAACAGTGCCAGCAAATGGCCTGTCATCTTCTGTTTGTCCATTTGTTATTCGTTCCTATTCCTTATTTTTCGTTTCGAATGGACCTTTTATTCTACCGAACCATGACCCTCGTGGATGGCCTGCAGCACCTGAGACAGCGAATCCACTGCCATCTGCCCCGGAGCGGAAGCCTTGGCCAGACAGCCAAATGTCATGGCCGATCCAAAGGCCTCTCCCAGGATGCGGCTTTCCAGACCCAGACTACCCATAGACATGGCTACCACCGGGTGTGTGGAAGCTCGTGACACATCTTTACATACCGTCAAAAGAGCCATTACATCTTCTATGGTATGTGGCATCACTGCCAATTTTAAAACATCAGCTCCCCAGGCCTCCATGGTCTCGTACCGGCGTTTCATCTCCTCCACGGAAGGAGTCTCTGTAAAATCATGGCTGGACATCAGGATCTTGCAGCCGGTCTCACCAGCCACCCGCTGTAATTTCTCCGCCAAAGCTTTTCCGGCACGGATCTCCATATCCACCAGATCGATCAGCCCGGTTCCCACTGCATGGAGATTAATAGCAGCATACTCCTCCTGAGAGATCTCCGTGTTAGCTGCACCACCTTCTGCCTTGGTGCGGTACGTAAACAGCAAGGGCATGTCCTCCAGTACCGTGCGCAGTTCTTCTAACAGGCGCTCGGTACGATCTCTATCCCCGATATTCTCGTAATGATCACATCTCCACTCCACCAGGT
>JAFYLG010000101.1 GCA_017537225.1 Lachnospiraceae bacterium | reverse complement strand
TGATTTTACTAGATTGAATGATCCCGGGATAACATATCCTATTATGGGAGGTGACAGTATGTTGTGTGAAAGATGTAAGGCCCGTGAAGCTAATATCCACTATACTGAGGTGGTAAATGGTGTGGCGACAGAGCATCATCTGTGCAGTGAGTGTGCCAGGGAGATTGATTTCGGTGGTTATGCCGGCATTGCGGGAATATTTGATTCTGAGCTACCCATTGGCAAACTGCTCAGTCAGCTTTTGGGACTCAGTGGTATGGCGGAAGCCAATCTGCCGGAAGAAGTGGAGAATCTGGTATGTCCTACCTGCCAGACCAGCTACGGTGACTTTGTAAAAAACAGTCAGTTTGGATGTCCGGACTGCTATCATATGTTTGATCTTTTGATCGGTGATAAGTTAAAACAGCTCCACGGCAGCGATTCCCACAAGGGAAAGGCTCCTGCCGGACAAACGCTGGCAAGCGATGGAGAAGAAGCTGGCCAGGAAACGCAAAATCCCAGTCTGTTTGATCAGCCTCTGACCGTAGAGGAGAGTATCTCTCTGCTGCGTTCCAAGCTTCAGGAGGCCATTGGCGAGGAGGATTATGAGGCGGCAGCCGGATATCGGGACGAGATTCGTGCTTTGGAGAAAACGACCAAAGAGGTTCAGTCTGTGCAGCAAAACGGAGGAGACGGACAATGACAAAATGGTATGAAGAGACTGACCAGCTCCATGATGTTTTTGTGATGAAGCGTCTCAGACTGGTGCGCAATATTGCCGACTGTATCTTCCCCAGCCGCCTGACAAAAGAGGATCGGGAAGAGATGCTGCAGGATATGGAAGCGGCATTGCTTCCTGTGACGGGAGCCGATGGCAATGTATTTGACTATATGCGCCTGGATCTTCTCAGCGAAGATGAGAAAAAAGCGTTGTATGAGCATCGTGTGATCAATTACAGCCGCGTGGAGGATGATGGTCCGGTAGGCTTGGCCATCTCTGCCGATGAGACCATGAGTATCGTCTTTGGCGGTGATGATCATCTACGTCTGCAGCTGGTATCTGGCAGCCAGGGACTGGAGCAGATGTGGAAGCAGTTGAGTAAAGTGGATGATCTGTTAGGAGAAAAAGTTCCCTATGCCTTTGATCCTAAGTATGGCTATTTGACCCCGTTTCTCACCAATGTGGGTACGGGCTTACGAGCCAGTGTGATCTGCCATCTGCCTATGTTGTCTACGGGCAATCAGTTCCGCAAGCTGGTTCAGGAGTATGGCCGTTTTGGCATTTCCATCAAAGGACTGGACGGAGAAGGAACGGAGAACTTTGGTGGCCTATATGAAGTAAAAAATCAAAAGACTCTGGGACGGACCGAGGAGCAGTTAGTCAGCCTGGTGGCCAAGGCTGCCGGACAACTGGCATCCCATGAGCGCAAGGTCAAGGCATTGGCCATGCGGGCTCACCGTCTGCAGATCGAGGATGAGGTATACAAATCCTACGGTGTGTTAAAATACGCAAGAAAGCTGACCTACAAGGAAGGCATGAAATATTTATCCCAGCTGCGTCTGGGACTGTGCGAAGGCTTGATCCAGGTGCAGGAGCCGGTCAATATATTTGGCATCATGCTGAATATCCGTCCTGCCAATCTAAAGGCCATCGCCGGGGCCAACCTGGAAGGCGAGGAGCTGGACCAGGCCCGTGCCCTGTATATCCGGGAGCATTTGCCGGAGATCTGTTAAGGAGGAACTATGAAAGAACGTTTTACCAATAAAGCCAAACAGGCCCTGGACCTGGCGGCCATGGAGGCCGGTGAATTTGGCCACAATTATGTGGGCACCGAGCATATCCTCTTAGGCCTCCTGGAGGAGGGAACCGGTGTGGCTGCCAAGGCATTGACTGCTCATGGAGTGACGGTGGAGAAGGTGGGAGATTTGATCAATCAGTTGATCGCCCCTGCCAATCCTCTTCACATGATGGAACCGGGCGGATATTCTCCCAAGGCCCGCCGTGTGTTGGAGCAGAGTTATCGTGAGGCTGGTCAGTTTAAGTCTCAGCTTATCGGCACGGAGCATATCCTGATCGCCATGATCAAGGAGAGTGACTGTGTAGCCACTCGCCTGTTAAACACCTTAAAAGTAAATATTCAGAAGCTGTATGTGGATCTGCTGGTGGCCATGGGCCAGGATGTGTCTTCTTACAAAGAAGAGGTGGAGAAGACCCGCAAAAAGGCAAAGAGTGGTGACAGCAATACCCCCATGCTGGATCAGTACAGCCGTGATCTGACGGCACTGGCAGCAGAAGGCAAGCTGGATCCTGTCATCGGCCGTGAGAAAGAGATCGAGCGTGTGATCCAGATCCTGAGCCGCCGCACGAAGAATAATCCTTGCCTCATCGGTGAGCCCGGTGTAGGTAAGACCGCTGTAGCGGAAGGATTGGCTTCCGAGATCGTTCGCGGCAATGTGCCTGATACCGTAAAGGGCAAGCGAGTTCTGACCCTGGATCTGTCCGGCATGGTAGCCGGTTCCAAGTATCGCGGTGAATTTGAGGAGCGTATCAAAAAGACTATCGAGGAAGTGCGCCAGGACGGCAATGTGCTGCTTTTCCTGGATGAGCTGCACACCATCATCGGTGCCGGTGGTGCCGAGGGTGCCATCGATGCCTCTAATATATTAAAACCGTCTCTGTCCCGTGGTGAGATCCAGTTGATCGGTGCCACTACCATCGATGAGTATCGCAAGCGCATCGAAAAGGATGCGGCTCTGGAACGCCGTTTCCAGCCTGTCATGGTAGAGGAGCCCTCCGAGGAGCAGACCATCGAGATTTTAAAGGGCCTTCGTAAGAATTATGAGGATCACCATCGCGTGACCATCACCGATGAGGCCCTGGAGTCTGCGGTGCGTCTGTCAGCCCGCTATATCAATGACCGTTTCCTGCCGGATAAGGCCATCGACCTGATCGACGAAGCCTCTTCCAAGGTTCGCCTGACCACCTATGTACAGCCGGCTGAGATCGAAAAGCTGGATGCCGAGATCGCCAAGCTGGAGCATGACAAGGAACAGGCCATCAAGAAAGAAGCTTACGAGAAGGCCGGTGAGATCAAGCGCCGTCAGGAAAAGAAGCGGGAGAAGAAAGCTAAGATCCTGGCTGCCTGGGAGAAGGAAAAGGCAGAGAAAAAGCTGGCTGTCACTGAGAATGAGATCGCCGATATCGTAGCCGGCTGGACCAAGATCCCGGTAAAGAAGCTGGAGGAGAGCGAAGGTCAGCGCCTGAAGAATCTGGAGTCCATTCTTCATGAGAGAGTGGTGGGCCAGGATACGGCGGTAACTGCCGTTTCCAAGGCGATTCGTCGTGGTCGTGTAGGTCTGAAGGATCCCAAGCGTCCCATCGGTTCTTTCCTGTTCTTAGGCCCTACCGGTGTGGGTAAGACGGAATTATCCCGCGCTCTGGCGGAAGCTTTGTTTGGTAAAGAATCTGCGCTGATCCGCGTAGATATGTCAGAATATATGGAGAAACACAGCGTATCCAAGATGATCGGTTCCCCTCCCGGCTATGTGGGCTATGACGAGGGAGGACAGCTCAGTGAAAAGGTACGCAGAAATCCTTACTCGGTGATCCTCTTTGATGAGATCGAGAAGGCTCACCCCGACGTTTTCAACATGCTGTTGCAGGTACTGGATGACGGTCATGTGACTGATTCTCAGGGACGTCGGATCGACTTTAAGAATACGGTGCTGATCATGACTTCCAATGCCGGCGCCCAAAATATCGTGGAACCCAAGAGACTTGGCTTCTCCTCCGTTACCAGTGCGGATGAGAATTACAAGCGTATGAAGTCCGGTGTGATGGATGAAGTTCGTCGTATGTTTAAGCCGGAGTTCTTAAACCGCATCGATGAGACCATCGTCTTCCATGCCCTGACCAAGGAGCATATGGGCAAGATCGTGGACATCATGCTGAAGACGGTAGGTGACCGCATCCATGACCAGATGGAGATCACTCTGGCAGTGGACGAGGCGGCCAAGACCTTCCTGATCAACAAAGGGTATGACGAAAAGTATGGTGCTCGTCCTCTGCGCCGCACACTGCAGAGTGAGATCGAGGACCGCCTGGCAGAGGAGATCCTGGATGGCCGCGTCCAGAAGGGTGACACTGTATTTGTAACTTGCGAAGGAGAATCGCTAACATTTAGGAGGAAATAAGATGTCTGTTGTAGCAGAACTGATCTTAACAGAAAACGACGGAAGTTTGAGCTTTGGCAACTATGAGTTGAGCGCCAAGGCAAAGTTGGATAACTACGAGGTAGCAGGAGATCTGTACAAGGTGAAGACCTACTGTGATATCACCAAGCTGGAGAAAAATGGCATGTTCCTCTACGAATCTGTGCCCGGTACCACGGCTCGTGGCTTTGCTGTCAAGGAAGATGGTCTAGACTTTAGCGTAGAAGGTGCCAAGGACTGCCAGTTGACCGTAGGTCTGGTGGAAAATGAAGAGTACACCATCTATGTGGATAATGAGGCCATCGGTCAGATGAAGACCAACATGAGCGGCAAGCTGTCCATCAGCCTGGAACTGGAAGCCGGCGTAGCCAAGAAGGTTCAGATCCGTAAATAAATCATAACAGTAATAAAAACTGCCCGATGGACCCGGTGTCTGATCGGGCAGTTGTGTAAAGGTGTATATGGCAAAAGGAAAAGCAACCATATTTTTTTGTAAAGAGTGCGGTCATGAGTCAGCCAAATGGCTGGGCCAGTGTCCTGGATGCAAGGAGTGGAATACTTTTGTAGAGGCCCCCACTGCACCAAAGTCCAGCGCCCATGTGGGCATCGGCGTAGGCAGTGCCAATCGAATCGGTGCTGGCGTATCGGCACGAGGCGGGGCCAAAAGTGGAGCTGTCTATCAGGAAGTGAAACCTCAGACCTTGAAAGAGATCGCTGCAGATACGGCTGCCCGCTGTCAGACCGGTTTTCAGGAACTGGATCGTGTGCTGGGTGGCGGTATCGTAGCTGGTTCTCTGGTGCTGGTCGGTGGTGATCCTGGTATCGGTAAGTCTACCCTGCTGCTGCAGATGTGCCGCAACCTGGCGGCATCTCAGACCGATGTGATGTATATTTCCGGTGAGGAGTCTCTTCATCAGATCAAGTTGAGAGCAGATCGTATGGGAGAGTTCACCGACCATCTGACCCTGCTGTGCGAGACCTGCCTGGATATGATCGAGCCGGTGATCCAGCAGAAGGCGCCCCAGGTAGTGATCATTGACTCCATTCAGACTATGTTTCGCGAGTCGGTGGAAGCTGCACCCGGCAGTATCAGTCAGGTACGAGAGTCTACCATGGCCCTTTTACAGCTGGCCAAGGGGCTGGGAATCTCTATTTTTATTGTAGGCCACGTGACCAAGGAAGGTACGGTGGCCGGTCCTCGTATGTTGGAGCATATGGTGGATACGGTGCTGTATTTTGAAGGCGACCGTCATGCTTCTTACCGTATTTTGCGAGGAGTGAAAAATCGTTTTGGATCCACCAATGAGATCGGTGTTTTTGAAATGTGCAGTGATGGTCTCCATGAGGTATCCAATCCCTCTCAGTATCTGTTAAATGGCCGTCCTCAGAATGCGTCCGGCTCTGTGGTGACCTGTGCCATGGAAGGTACTCGTCCTATTCTACTGGAAGTCCAGGCTCTGGTCAGCCGTACCAATTTTGGACAGCCCCGCCGTACCGCAGCCGGTACCGATTACAATCGTGTAAATCTGCTGATGGCTGTGCTGGAAAAGCGCATCGGTCTGCGACTGGGTGAGTGTGATGCCTACATCAACATTGCCGGAGGTATGCGTATCAACGAGCCTGCCCTGGATCTGGGCATTGTCATGGCTATTGTGTCCAGTTATAAGGATC
>JAFYLG010000100.1 GCA_017537225.1 Lachnospiraceae bacterium | reverse complement strand
TCAAAAATATGCTGGCGGATACAGAGTTCCAGCATGTAGGTCCTAATTTGAACTCGTTCAAAAATGAATTGGCTGCCCTTAATATACTTGTCGAGGATAAAAACAATGGCGCATGGCGTGAATTGACCTTTGCAGGCGATGATTATGATTTTACCTGTGATATGGGCGCGGCATATTATGCTTACGAGAAATCAGGAAATGGGGTTGCGGTTCTTCCGGAATACCTGTGTATCGGTGTGACTACCCTGAAAGATCTGGGGATCACAGACGAGATGTTGGATTGGATCCTCCATTATAAGGTGACTGAGGATCGTAACTATTATAAAGAGTTAGGAAACACCTGGTCTGCGCTGGTTGATATCAATGAATGGTCAGGAGAGGAAAATTTAAAGATTTACCTGAGCAACAAGACTGGTACTCAGGAAGAAATGTCTCTAAGCTTTAAAAAGTATTATGGTGAGTGGACATTGACCTATGTTTTTGCTGCGTTTGCAGTGAAGGCCGATGAGAAGGCTGCTGTCACCGGGATGACCTATACAGAATTCTGCCAAGCAGGATTTGGTGACAATGTAGAAGTGGTAGGTTATGTGCAGGCCAAATCGGAATGGATCTACGAATCCTACATGACCGTATTTGTGCAGAATGAAGATGGTGCCTACTATGTGTCTGGTCTTGAATGTACAAAAGAAGAGTATGATCAATTGGTGCCGGGAAGTAAAATTTATATTACAGGCATCAAGGATGAATGGGCGGATGCAGTGGCGATTTCGGAGGCTTCCTATCAACTGCTGGATGGGAAAAGATTGGACGATCCTTTGGATGTAACCACATTGCTGGAAGATAGCTCTCTGGTTCAATATCAAAATCGTTTTGTCTCTTTCAAGGGAATGACTGTAGATTCCATTCGTGTAAATGGCCAGGATGCCGCTTATGCATATAAATGGGATGGTTCCGGTCAGGAAGGCGATGAGATGTATTTTGAACTGTCCCTGGATGGGAAGGTGTATACATTTATGGTGAATCCGGAATTCTGTGATGAGACTACCGATGTATATCAGGCAGTAAAGCAGTTAAAGATCGGCGATGTGGTCGATGTGGAAGGCTTTTTATATTGGTACAGTGGAGCGAATCCCTGGGTGACGGGAATCACAGTGAGATAAACGTCATTACATACATAAACGAATCCATGATGGGATAAAAAAGGAGTTTTGCAATATACAGTAATTTACTGTGGTGCAAAACTCCTTTTGAATTTCAGAAAGATACATATTGTTTATAGTTTATAAAATTCCGGTTTTCTTCCTTTATATGCCGCCGCATACTTAAATCCCAGGGCCTTCAATTTCTCACCTACTTCCGGGAAGCGATCTCCCAGATGGATAGTCTTATGAGCATCGGATCCCAGTGTGATCAGTTCACCGCCAAGTTCGCGGTAGCGGCGCAGCACATCGTCGTGAGGATGCTGCATGGGCAAGCCATTTTTCATGCCACCGGTGTTTACATCCAGGCCCAGTCCCTGGTGGATGATCTGGCGCAGGATCTCATCGATGAGGTCAGGCCATGCTTTCCAGGCGTTGGTGATGCTGCGGTCACCGCAGCGGAATACATAGTCCAGATGTCCGAAGATATCGTAGGCAGGAGGGAAGGTCTGCAGGCATTCCAGCGCACTTTCAAAATATCTGCGATAGGCTTCTTCCGATGTTCGACCTGCAAAATAGGAGGGGAGATAAGGATCCTTGCGGTCCGACAGATGGATGGAACCGATGACAAAGTCCCAGGGAGCAGAGGCGATGTAGGAGAGGATCTTGTCCTGATAGCAGGTCTCCAGACCGATCTCCATGCCGATGCGGACATCGATCCGGTCAGCGAACTCCTCTTTGAGTATTCTCATGGCTGGCAGATAGATCTCCGGCTTTAGATCAAAGGTGATATTGGCTTCTTCAGGATAGTCATAATCCATATGATCAGTAAAACAGATGGCTGGCATACCCAGTTCGATGGCTCTTTCGATTTGAGCCTCCGGTGGTGTTTGACTGTCCGGTGAAAAATTACAGTGTACGTGATGATCCGGATAATACATGATCGTCCTCCGTTTGCTTGTGTAAGAAATACACGTAATATAGAACTTTTGCTGTAAGTAAAGAGCAAGTGAAAATGATTATAACATAATAAGAGAAAATGCTCAATCCTTCCATCGAAATCTAACAATAGAAGAACATTCTTTACGGAGAATTAACAAAATACTAACAAGAACTTAAATAATTGTTGAAAAGAGCATGTCTTCTTGTTATAATCGTTCTTGACACAGCCAAGTTCTGCCATCGACAAAAGGAATCATGCGGGGTATGGATTGGCAATATAGAAGGGAGAAAGCCGGGCGCCTGTTGGCATGACCCGGTAGACGAACAAATGAGTGTTAGTAACATTATTTCATTGTGTGGCGGATTAGGTATGTTCCTGTTCGGCATGAAGTACATGGGTGATGGCCTGTCACTGGCTGCCGGTGCCCGTATGAAGGATCTGCTGGAAAAGCTGACCCGTAAGCCTGTACTGGGCTTTTTAATGGGTGTACTGGTTACCATGGTGATCCAGTCCTCCTCCGCGACGACGGTTATGTCCATGGGCTTTATCAATGCCGGTATCATGGATCTGGCTCAGGCCACCGGCGTTATCCTGGGTGCCAATATCGGTACCACGGTTACCAGCGTACTGATCGCATTGGACGCTTCTGCTATTGCGCCGTTCTGTATTTTCGTAGGTGCTTTCCTGATGCTGTATGGAAAAAAGAAGACCCAACGCCATGTAGGCCAGGTTATTCTGGGTTTTGGTCTGCTGTTTATGGGTCTGCGTACCATGAGTTCTTCCATGTCCCCTCTGAAGAACGTGCCCTGGTTCCAGAACTTTGTAATGAATGCAAAGAGTCCTGTCGTTGGCCTGATCGTTGGTATCATTTTCTGTGCCGTGATCCAGAGCTCTTCTGCAGCTGTTGGTGTACTGCAGGCTATGGCTATGCAGGGTATGATGCCCCTGTACTTTGCCGGTTTCCTGATTGCCGGTATTAACATCGGTTCTTCTACCCCTGTAATCATTTCTTCCATGGGTGCCCGTAACAATACCAAGCGTGCTGCCATGGTGTATCTGTTACATAACATCGTAGGTGCACTGATCTTTGTACCGCTGACCCTGCTGACTCCTTATACTCAGTTGTTGCAGCAGTATATTCCGGATCCTGTATTCCAGATTTCTTTCTACCACATTGTATTTAAGGTAGTCCCCGGTCTTGTACTGTTGCCTCTGACTAAACAGCTGGTAAATATGACCTATCGTATCATTCCTAAGCAGAGCCATGAGGATGAGCTGCGTCTGGAATTTATCGATGAGAATTTGGTTACTACATCCAATGCTACTATCGCTCAGATCCACAGTGAGGTAGAGCGTATGATTAAGCTGGTCCGTGAGAATCTGTTATTGTCTACCGCTGCCATGCTGAACAATGATCTGTCTCAGGCTAAGACCATCGAAGAGAACGAGCGTAAGATCGACTTCCTGAATAACGGTATCAGTTCTTATCTGGTTAAGATCAACGTAATGGAAATGAATGAGCAGGATGCCCAGTATGTAGCCCGTGTATATCAGGCACTGAATGACCTGGAGCGTATCGGTGACTATGCCGAGATCCTGCTGAGTCTGACAGAGAAGAACGTGGATCAGAGTTTCGTATATTCTGACAAGGCCAAGGCTGAACTGGCAGAGATCGTAGAGAACGATATGATGCTGTATGAAGCCTGCGTGGCTGATTTTATGGCACAGCATACTCAGGATGAAGAACTGCGTCAGCTGGCTAAGATCCAGAGAAAGATCTCGGATCAGGCTGCCCAGTCTCAGGTAAATCACTTGAAGAGAATGCGTGCAGAAGAGTGTGCGGCTGCTCCCGGTGTGGGATTTGTAGAGGTTCTGAACTGCCTGGATCGTATCGGTGGTCATTCCATCAACGTGGCAGAGGCTTCTCTGGCCAGCAAGAGCTTCTGATTCATGTGCAACTTGCCACAAAAAGGCAAGGCCATGGTTGGAAAACTAATCAAATGTTAAAATCCGTCTTTTTGTGAAAAAAATACTTGCTATTTTTATATAAAGTGGGTAGAATAATAGATGGATTCATAAGCAATACAATCTAAATTTAATTACCATTTAGGAGGAACACTATTATGGCAGTAAAAGTAGCAATTAACGGTTTTGGACGTATTGGCCGTCTGGCTTTCCGTCAGATGTTCGGCGCTGAGGGTTATGAGGTTGT
>JAFYLG010000099.1 GCA_017537225.1 Lachnospiraceae bacterium | reverse complement strand
CAGATGGCCGCCGAGAATGACGTGATCATGGATGGTCGTGATATCGGTACCGTGGTACTGCCCGGCGCTGATATTAAGATCTTCCTGACTGCCAGCAGCCGCGTTCGTGCCCTGCGTCGCTATGAAGAACTGCAGGCCAAGGGAGTTGACTGCGATCTGGACGAGATCGAGAAGGATATCATCGAGAGAGATTATCGCGACATGAACCGCGCCGAGTCTCCACTGAAGCAGGCGGAGGATGCCATTTTGGTGGATACCTCTGATATGACCATCGATCAGGTGGTGGAAACTGTGATCGATCTGTATCGGGCCAAGGCATAAGTGTTTGGAAAATAAGGAGAAATATATATGAATGTTACTGTAGCAAAAACCGCGGGCTTTTGTTTTGGTGTGAAGCGTGCCATGGACAAGGTCTATGAGCAGATGGAACAGTCGGCAGGTCCTATTTATACCTACGGCCCTATCATTCATAATGAAGTGGTGGTACAGCAGCTGGAAGAGCAGGGAGTCCATGTGATCGAGAGCGAAGAAGAGATCCGTGCTCTGACAGAAGGTACCGTAATTATCCGTGCCCACGGTGTAAAGCGCCATATTGGAGAATTGATCCAGTCCCAGGGATTGAAGATGGTAGACGCTACCTGCCCCTTTGTGCAGAAGATCCACCGCATCGTAGAAGAGAAATCTTCCCAGGGTTACACCATCGTTATTGTGGGCAGTGCGTCCCATCCTGAGGTGGAGGGCATCCACAGTTGGTGTCAGGGCCGTGCCTTTGTGATCAAAACCCCGGAAGAGGCCCAGAATCTGGAAATTTCCGCAGATGAGAAGGTATGTGTGGTTTCACAGACGACATTTAACTACAAAAAATTTAAAGATATAGTTGAAATTCTTGAAAAAAAGGAGTATGATAGTATCGTTGTGAACACTATCTGCAATGCGACCCATGAACGGCAGACGGAGGCACGCGATTTGGCATCCCGCGTGGACTCTATGATCGTTATTGGAGGTAAGAGCAGCTCAAACACTCAGAAGCTCTACGAGATCTGCAGTGGTGTTTGCGCGAATACTTACTATATACAGACGTTTGAAGATTTACAGTCTCAAAATTTTCAGTCCGGTGACAGCGTAGGTATTACCGCGGGGGCTTCCACCCCTAATTCTATTATTGAGGAGGTTCATACGAATGTCAGAATTAAGTTTTGAACAGTTGTTGGAAGAATCATTGAAAAAAATACGGACAGGAGAAGTGGTAACTGGTGAAGTCTTTGACGTAAAGCCTGATATGATTATCGTTAATATCGGTTACAAGTCTGACGGTATCATCCATAAGAGTGAGTTCACTAACGATGCTACCGCTGATCTGACCGACCTGGTTAAGGTAGGAGACACCATTGAAGCCAAGGTTGTTAAGGCAAATGACGGTGAGGGCCAGGTGATCCTGTCCACTCGCAAGCTGCAGGCTGAGCGTGGAAGCAAGGTTCTGGAAGAGGCTTTCGAGAACAAGACCGTACTGACCGCTAAGGTTGCTCAGGTTATGAGCGGTGGTCTGAGCGTTATGGTTGACGGCGTGAGAGTGTTCATTCCCATCAGCCAGATCTCCGATACTTATGAGAAGGATCTGGAGAAGTATAAGGATGCCGAAATCGAATTCGAACTGATCGAGTACAACCCTAAGAAGCGTAGAGTAATCGGTAGCCGCAAGCAGCTGCTGGCCGCTAAGAAGGCTGAGCTGCAGAAGGCTCTGTTTGAGAAGATCGAAGTTGGTATGACCGTTGAAGGTACCGTTAAGAACGTTACCGATTTCGGTGCATTCATCGACCTGGGTGGCGCAGATGGTCTGCTGCACATCTCCGAGATGAGCTGGGGCCGTGTTGAGAATCCTAAGAAGGTATTTAAGACCGGTGATAAGGTTACCGCTTTCGTTAAGGATATCAACGGCGAGAAGATCGCTCTGTCCATCAAGTTCCCCGAGTGCAACCCTTGGGCTGACGCTGATGTGAAGTACGCTGTAGGTAACGTAGTTACCGGTCGCGTAGCTCACATGACCGACTTCGGCGCTTTCGTAGAGCTGGAAGCTGGTATCGACGCTCTGTTGCATGTTTCTCAGATCTCCAGAGAGCATGTTGAGAAGCCCAGCGACATCCTGAAGATCGGTCAGGAGATCGAGGCTAAGGTTGTTGATTTCAACAGCGAAGACAAGAAGATCAGCCTGAGCATCAAGGCTCTGGATGTAGCTCCTGCTGCTGAGGTTGAGGAGTAAGATTTAGATCCGTATAGGAGATAGATCGTAATCTAAACAAATAACCCACAGGAATCTTTCCATTCCTGTGGGTTTATTTTTTTCAGACCCATTGACTTGAAACTGTACTTGTTTTATAATATATTAGATTGTAGATTCCCTTAATCTGCCATTTTCGGAGATCCGGAATCTCAATCCAGAAAACATAATATAAGGAGAGAGTCATGTTAAAAAGTATGACCGGATTTGGCCGTTATGAAAACACGACAGAGAAGTACAAGATCTGTGTCGAGATGAAAGCCGTAAATCACCGTTATCTGGATCTGAGTATCAAGATGCCAAAAAAGTTCAATGCCTTTGAATCTGCTCTGCGCAACCTGATGAAGAATGAGGTACAGCGTGGTAAGGTGGATATGTACATCACCTTCGAGGATTATTCTGCCGAGAGTTCTGCACTGAAATATAATGCAGCGCTGGCTGCCGAGTACATGGCAGTATTTAAGCAGATGTCTGAGCAGTTTGGTATCGTCAATGATGTTACTGCTTCCATGTTGGGCCGTTGTCCCGATGTGCTGACTATGGCCAGTGCTGAGGCTGATGAGGAAGAGCTGTGGAAGATTCTGTCTGAGGCAGTTGCTGCTGCCAGAGATAAGTTTGTAGCTTCCCGTATTGCAGAGGGCGAGCAGCTGCGTGCCGACCTGCTGTCCAAACTGGATGCTATGAGTGGTTATGTAGATGAGATCGAAGTCCGTTTCCCTCAGGTGCTGGTAGAATACCGCACCCGTCTGGAAGATAAAGTGAAAGAACTGTTGGGTGATAATACTTACGATGAGAATCGTATCCTGCAGGAAGTGGCCGTGTATTCCGACCGTATCTGCGTGGATGAAGAGATGGTTCGCCTGCGCAGCCATATCAACACCATGAAGGATGAACTGCGTCGTGGTGGTGCTGTAGGTCGTAAATTGGACTTCATTGCTCAGGAGATGAACCGTGAGGCAAATACGACTCTGTCCAAGTCCGGTGATCTGCGTTTGTCTGATACTGCGATTGCATTGAAGACTGAGATCGAAAAGGTGAGAGAGCAGGTACAGAACATCGAGTAAGTCGATGGTGTTTTTGGACATACCGATTCCAAGTACCATATCTAAAACGATATCATACATGAGAAAGGGGAAACCCATGAGTCAAAAAGGAGTATTGGTGGTGATCTCCGGTTTTTCCGGAGCCGGTAAGGGAACACTGATGAAGGAACTGTTAAAGCAGTATCCTAACTATGCGTTGTCTGTTTCTGCTACGACCAGACAGCCCAGACCGGGAGAGGTAGATGGCAGAGAATACTATTTTGTGACTGAAAAAGACTTTGATGAGATGATCGCTAAGGATCAGATGATTGAGTACGCCTGCTACTGCGGCCGCTATTATGGTACGCCTCGTACCTATGTGGAGGAGCAGATGGCATCTGGTAAGGATGTGCTGTTGGAGATCGAGATCCAGGGCGCTCTGCAGATCAAGAAAAAGTTCCCGGAGACCATTTTGATCTTTATTACCACTCCCAGTGCTGAGATCTTAAAGAATCGTCTGGTTGGTCGTGGTACTGAGACTCCGGAAGTGATCGCTGCTCGTCTGTCTCGTGCGGTAGAGGAGTCCCGTGGTATCGAAGAGTACGATTATGTACTGGTCAATGATGATCTGGCAGAGTGTACCGCTCTGTTGCATCAGGTGATCCAGGATCAGCATCATCGTGCCTGCAATCAGATGGACTTTATCGAAAAGACCCGCGAAGAATTGAAAGGCTTTTGCCAGTGATATCCACAGAGTACGATAGATGTTGTACTTTGCTGAGTGATACAGCAGGTGTTTTGCCTGCGCCTATAGAATGAAAAGGAGAATATGAATATGTTACATCCCTCTTATACTGAACTGATCGAAGCTGCAAACAAGAATGTACCCGAAGGTGAGGAGCCTGTAGTAACCAGCCGTTACTCCATCGTAATTGCTACCGCTAAGCGTGCTCGCCAGCTGGTTGCAGGTGAAGAAGCTTTGGTAGAGGCTGACGATACCAAGAAGCCCCTGTCCATCGCCGTAGATGAGCTGAAGAATGGTCAGATCACCATTCTGCCTGCCGGTGCTGTAGAAGAGATCGAAGAGGCTGCCGAAGAAGTAACGGATGAAGTTGTAGATTTGGTAGAAGAGATCATCGAAGCCGTTGAGGAAGAGTTCGCAGAAGAGAACGAGTAATTGGAAAAGAGGGGGACTAGCCGGGATAGGTGTGTCCCCTTATTTATAAGGAGAGAATGAATGAAAATTTTGTTTGTATCCCTTGGCTGTGACAAAAACCTGGTAGATTCGGAGACCATGATCGGTCTGCTGAATCAGGCCGGTTATGAGTTTACCGATGATGAGACAGAGGCGGACATCATTGTAGTCAATACCTGCTGTTTCATCGGTGACGCCAAAGAAGAGAGTATACAGACCATTTTGGATATGGCCCGTCAGAAGGAAGAAGGCCGCTGCAAGGTACTGCTGGCAGCCGGTTGCCTGGCTCAGCGTTATAAGGATGAGATCCGCACTGAGATCCCTGAGCTGGACGGTGTGCTGGGTACCACCAGCTATGATGCCATCGTGACCATGGTGGAGGAGACCCTGGCCGGTAAGGGCTTTGAGAAGTTTGAGAGCATTGACAGAAGTATGGACATCCTGCCTGGCCGTGTAGTTACCACCGGAGGACATTATGCGTTCCTGAAGATCGCTGAGGGCTGTGACAAGCACTGTACTTACTGTGTGATCCCCAGTGTTCGTGGTAAGTACCGCAGTGTTCCTATGGAGCAGTTGGTGGCGGAGGCGAAAGTCTTGGCGGATAAGGGTGTCAGAGAGCTGATCCTGGTAGCCCAGGAGACCACTCTGTATGGCACGGATATCTACGGGCACAAGGCACTGCCTGAGCTGCTGCGTAAGCTGTGTCAGGTAGAAGGCCTGTACTGGATCCGTCTGCAGTACTGCTATCCTGAGGAGATCACTCCCGAGCTGATCCAGGTGATCAAGGAGGAGGAGAAGATCTGTCATTATATCGATATGCCGATCCAGCATGCCAGTGACCGCATCTTAAAGCGTATGGGTCGTCGTACCAATCAGGAAGAATTGCGTGAGCGTATCGATATGATCCGTAGAGAGATCCCCGATATTTGTCTGCGTACTACTCTGATCTCCGGTTTCCCTGGAGAGACGGATGAGGATCACGAGGATTTGATGTGCTTTGTGGATGAGTGTGAGTTTGATCGTCTGGGTGTCTT
>JAFYLG010000002.1 GCA_017537225.1 Lachnospiraceae bacterium | reverse complement strand
GCCAAGTCTCAGCTGTCGGAGGAAGAACTAAAGCAGGGAATGTCTGGGAAGGAGGTGACCGCACATGAGTGAAACTAGCAAAAACACTAACACTAACACTTCCGGCCATGGTCCTGGACGACGAGGCGGTCACGGCGGTCCTCGCGGCATGATGCCGGAGAAGGCTAAGGATTTTAAAGGGTCTGTCAAAAAACTGCTGGGTGTAGTTCGTCCTTATCGTATCGGCTTGATTCTGGTGATGCTCTTTGCCATCGGCAGTACCATTTTCAATATTGTAGGGCCCAGGATCCTGGCATTGGCTACCAATGAACTGTTCTCCGGTCTGGCACTGAAACTGCAGGGGCTGGGCGGTATCGACTTTGCCAAGGTAGGAAAGATCCTGCTGTTTTTGCTGGGCTTGTATGTAGTCAGCGCATCCTTCTCCTTTGTCCAGGGATGGATCATGTCTACCATCACCCAGAAGATGAGTTATCAGTTCCGTCGTCAGCTGTCGGAAAAGATCCATCGGATGCCCATGAATTATTTCGAGTCCCGCACTCACGGCGAGGTGCTGTCCCGCATCACCAACGACGTGGATACCCTGGGACACAGTTTGAGCCAAAGCATCACAACGCTGATCACTTCTATCACCACCATGGTGGGCGTGCTGATCATGATGTTGTCCATCAGTCCGCTGATGACACTGATCGCCCTGGTGATCCTGCCCATCTCGGCGGTGCTGGTCATGTTTGTGATGAAACGTTCTCAGAAGTATTTCCGCGGTCTGCAGAAATACCTGGGTGAGTTAAATGGTCAGGTGGAAGAGAATTTCGGCGGCCTGAATGTGGTCAAGGCCTTTAACCGAGAGGACGAGGCTCTGGCAGAGTTTGAGGCAGTCAATGAAAAGCTGTATCAGTCCGCATGGCGCTCCCAGTTTCTGTCCGGCATGATGCAGCCGGTGATGAACTTTGTGGGCAATCTGGGCTATGTAGGCGTAGCTATCTCCGGTAGTGTGCTGGCTATTCGCGGTGCCATCACCGTAGGTGATATCCAGGCCTTTATCCAGTATGTCAAGAGCTTTACTCAGCCCATTTCTCAGATGGCTCAGGTCATGAATATGATTCAGTCTATGGCGGCAGCAGCCGAGCGTGTCTTTGAATTCCTGGAAGAGGAGGAAGAAGACCAGGTGGCAGCCAACCACGCCATGATCACCGAAGAATTTGTCAACGAGAGCGGCCATGTAGAGACTTTCCAGTACCGTGCTACTGTGGCAGATCTGAAGGGTCAGGTGACTTTTGAGAATGTTCACTTTGGCTATACACCGGATAAGATCATTATCAACGATTTCAGTACCAGTGTCCAGCCTGGTCAGACTGTTGCTATCGTAGGCCCTACCGGTGCCGGCAAGACCACCATGGTCAAGCTGCTGATGCGTTTTTACGATGTGAATAGCGGACGCATCCTGATCGATGGTCACGACGTGCGGGACTTTGATCGCAGCGAGCTGCGTGAAGTCTTTGGTATGGTACTGCAGGATACCTGGCTCTTTAAGGGCACCATTATGGAAAATATCCGCTATGGTCGTCAGAATGCCACCGATGAGGAGGTCATCCGGGCAGCAAAGGCGGCTCATGCCCATCATTTCATCCAGACATTGCCCGGTGGTTATCAGATGGAGCTGAATGAGGAGGCCACCAACGTGTCTCAGGGCCAGAAGCAGCTGTTGACCATTGCACGAACCATCCTGGCTAACAACAAGATCCTGATCCTGGACGAGGCTACCAGCTCGGTAGATACTCGCACGGAGCAGAGGATCCAGAGCGCCATGAACAACCTGATGAAGGGCCGTACCAGCTTTGTTATCGCTCACCGCCTGTCCACCATTAAGGATGCAGATATGATCCTGGTTATGAAGGATGGCGATATCGTGGAGCAGGGCAATCACGAAGAACTGCTGGCCAAGGACGGATTCTATGCCCAACTGTACAATTCTCAGTTTGAGGATGCCGGGGAGTAAGGTGTAAGAACGGTCACAGAAAAGATCCTATAGAATGTATTTAATAAAATAGAAATGCCGAGTGTGTATGGGAGATCAGTGGGATTTCCTATGTGCAGTCGGCTTTTTTTCTTGTGCGTGGTGCCTGTTTGAAGAAAACGCTGGTAGATGTGGATAGAAAACGTTGAAAGTAGAACTAAAAACACAATTTAATTTTATAAATATCTAATTAAATATTGAAATTTTGATGCGACTATAGTATAATCAACGTGAACGAGTAACAAAACGTGCAACAGAAACCAAAAGAAAGGAGGGGATGATATGAACAAAGCAACCATTTACAACAATTCAAATCCTACAACCAATCGGAGGTTAATTTATGAAAGAGAGAGCAGCAAGAATTAATAATTATTTTGATCAGCAGATCGACCAGTGCAATCAGCGCATCAAGGTGATGCAGGAGGACGAGAGAAGAGATGAGGCTAATCTGGAAAAGGTGAGAGCTAATGTCTATGATATCTTCCGCACCATTCTGTCGGTGGCCGGTAAGACATGCAAGGAAGATCCTGTGGCAGTGAAGCAGTTCTTCTTAAAAAAGATGGAGCAGATCCCAGCCAACTGGGTGACGTCTTGTGAACAGGCTGAGAAGCACGGGGATACCGTGAAAATGACGATCGAACGCATCAAACTGGACACGGTGGCTGAGATACGGCAGGCATTTGTGCAGACCTGGGAGGAAGAAGAATGACAGAAGCAGAGGCCATCCGCTTGTTTAAATGCCTGGCGGATAAGTCACGACTGCAGATATTAAAGTCGTTGGCGATAGAGGATATGTATGTGGAGCGCCTGGCAGAGCGTCTGAGTCTCACACCGCCCACGGTGTCCTTTCATCTAAAAAAGCTGGCCGATGCTGGGGCAGTTACATCCTACAAAAGCCAGTATTATATGATGTATTCTCTTAATCGAGAGGTCTTTACCACTAGCATATTGGATATCATTCAGAAGGAATCTGACGAAGCTGGTTTGCAGGCGCAGCGGGATGCTCAGTATCGCCAGAAGGTAATCGATACCTTCTTTGAGTATGGCAAGCTGAAATCCATCCCTACTCAGCGGAAAAAGGAGAGAATCGTGCTGGAGGAGATCGTGAAGGCTTTTGAGTATGATCGGATCTACACCGAGCGGGAAATAAATTTGGTGATCGCAGATTTTCATGATGATTTTTGCACCCTGCGCAGGGATATGGTCGGAGAAGGATTGCTGGCTAGAGATGGACAGCAGTACTGGAGAGTGAGAGAGTAGATAAAGAAAAAGATACGTTAGGTTTTTGGGCCTGGCGTATCTTTTTTGATGAGTAGAAATAGTTCGAAACTATTGTTATGGCGATCGATTTAAGAGATAGAGGCTTTTTGAGGAGGCAGATCCAGGGAATCCAGGATAGTATCATACATATAGTCATACCAGATACATCCCTGATAGTGATTTCCATGAGCATCATAATAGGAATAGGATAATAGAATGGATCGACTGTCATCACCCCATTGAATAAAATTGTAGGTGGCTTCTGGTAGGGTTGCTAAGAATGTCTCAGCAGTGTAGCCTAATTTCTTTAAATCGTGAAGGTGAAAGTTTGTAGATAGATGACTGCATAATTCATTTGGTCTGACCGTGATGGCAGTATCCTTTTCTTTTATATACAGCCGTTTGGTATTGTTAGATATAATTTCTACGATGTATTTAGAACTATCTGGTGACCAGTAGATGTTTTTATATTCTCCGGGGTAGAGGTGCATCCCATCATTCACTTTGATGGTCGTATAAGGACCTTCAAAACCAATGAATTTGCCATGCGTGGAAAATAGTTTGTCATATACGATCATTTGTGTAGATTGATCGGGGGAAACACTGTGATCAATAATGGAAAAGCAACCACTCCTCCATAAAAAGAAGAAAGATAGCCCAGCGAAGAGGATGACACAAGCACAGATGGTGATCCGTATCTTTTTACGGTGCTGTTTTTTGTTGTTAGAGATTTCTTGTTCCGAATAGTCGATGGTATTTTGTACATTTTTTTCAATTTCCATAATATACTCCTTTTCCGGCATCCGTTCGCCGGCGATCAGCTCGGTGACGGTGACTTGCAGGATAGCTGCCAAAGGCTCCAGGGTAGAGATGTCAGGGGCGCACAAACCACGCTCCCATTTGGAGACCGCACGGTCAGTGAGGTGGAGCTGGTCGGCCAGGTCTTTTTGTGTCATGTTTCGTTCTTTGCGCAGCTCGCGAATGAGTGCGCCTGTTTTGGTAGTATCCATGATGTAAGTCCTTTCTGTAGTGAAAGTGAGTCGTGAATGTTATCGGTTTTGGTGCTGCCATGCGCATATAGTAGGAGCGGTAGGATCCAATTATGCTCCTGTATGGTGATTATTGTAGCGCTAAAGGCTGGAAAAAGCTACAAACCAAAGGTTGAGTTGAGGAAAATAGAGTGTAGAGTGGGTTCGAAAAGCAGATTTGAAGGGATTTGATTTCAAAATACAGGATGCAATGTTTTGTTGCTTGCCTTTTCGCATGCATCAAGACATAATGGGAACAGAATTACTGGGGAGGTGTCATCATGAATCAACTAAATCACACACTCAAAAAGCTGCGTCAGGACAAAGGAATCAATCAGAATCAGTTGGCGGAGCAGCTCCATGTTACCCGCCAGGCTGTGTCCAATTGGGAGACAGGTAAGACACAACCTGATATTGAAACACTGACTCAACTGGCAGAATTTTTTGAAGTTTCCGTGGAGCAATTAATCTACGGCCTTGAGTATAAAAAAGATTCCGAAGAATCAAATGAATGGAAGCGTACATGGAATTGGGACCGAGGGCGTACGCATCTTAGTTTGACTTATTATCCGGAACGAATGGTGATGCTTGGCATGACGCTGGCAGCGGTAGTTTCCTATGTAAAATGGAGATCTATCGGCTGGGCCATCGTCCATGGGATGCTTAATTGGGGCTACATTTTATATTACATTATTCGCTATTAAGGCATTGTTATATTATTCGGTTTTTCCTTTATTGCTATGTGACTATATTCCTGGAATAATATTGCACACTTGAAAATAAGATCGAACCCTTGGTATCAGAGTGCTCTCTGACAGAGACTGGCACCGATCACTTAGCATTTGCATATCCTATTAGAGAGAGTATCGTTGGAGTATGGTATGCGGGTCTATGATTTGAGAGACAAGGAAGTGATCAACATCTGCGATTGTCGGCGTCTGGGGTATGTCAGCGATGTGGTGTTTGAGTATCCCAGCGGTTGCATTATTGCTTTTATTGTGCCGGGACCGGGGCACATCTGGGGATTGTTTGGTCGGGATACGGAGTATGTGATACCGTTTCGCTGCGTGCGCCAGATCGGCTGTGAGATGATCCTGGTGGAGGTGAAGGTGGACGAAATCCTACAAAAGTGTGAGGGGATATGACAAAAAGAGGGACAGGTATTTCAGTTACCTGTCCCTCTTTTGGTATGGGAATTATAGCGAGTTATCTATATTGGACTGTTGATAATATTCATTGATCAGTGTCATGACCTCGGTGGGATCTCCTTTCAAAATTATCCGTGCCATGGTGCCTATCACATCGAAAGAAAAATGGATCTGGTGAAAGCTTCCGTGGTTGATGCGGTAGCAGAAAAATTGGGCTACGGATTTTTTATCCACATCGGGCAGGTCGAGAGTGATACAGATCTGGGCAGCAGGCTTTTTGGATTCTGCCAGGAAATCATAAATCATGGAATTATGCTTGGCCAGGATGCTGGGACGCACTGCTGGGTGACGAAGAAATTCCTCTACCTGTTCCGGAGTAAAATGCCACAGGCCGTTGATTTTTTCTCCCTGGAGGATACCCATAGTCAGATAGTTGCGGATGGTGCGGTCGGTCAGGCCGGTGATCAGAGTCAGATGCTTGATCAGATAATAATGACCAGAGGACAGGTCTATATCATTGCAATTGTTGTTTTCATACTCTTTCATGTTCTGTGCTCCTTTTTGATATGAGATTCTTTCGGCAGTTTGGATTTGTGCTTGCATTGGTACTATCGATAGTTTATACTCCCATTATAGAAGTTAGCCTCAGGCAAATCAACGAGAAAGAAGGCCGCTTTTTCATATCTGACATTCTATTCTGGTATATTCTGTATATCCATGAGAAATTAAATCACACATCTTTAATTCAGAGATCGTACTATTCAGCCAGATCAAACATCAATAAGTTAGGTCGCTCATCTTAATACATGATCCCTAGTATTACAAATCCCAATAAAACACTGTACCCATAAAAATGATATCAATGCAAAAGGAGGAGATGGTATGCTTTATCGTCGTATCCAAAAAGAACATGCAAGGCTGGAGAAACAAATGCAGGAGCTGCAGAGGAAACTAGAGAAACTTCCGGAGGGGAAGTTGATTTGCTGTAAAGATGGGAAAGGATATCGTTGGTATCAAAGCGATGGACATAAGAAAGTATATCTTTATAAAAAGCAACGCGATTTGGCGGAAAAGCTTGCTCTAAGGAAATATTATCAGACTCTTCTGGATGAGGTGCGACATGAAAAACGCGCGTTGAAGTTTTATTTGGACCATCACTGTGATCTGCCTCAAAAAGCAAGAAAATTGTTAGAAGAACATCCGGGTTATCGGGAACTGCTGGATGGATATTTTTTGCCGGATGTGGACGAATATAGAGAATGGATGATGGCAGATTATGATCGCAACACCAATTATCCCGAGAATTTGATTCACAAAACAGCAATAGCAGGCATGGTTCGTTCCAAGTCAGAAGCAATGATCGCTCACTTCTTGTATTCCAATCAAATTCCCTTTCGATATGAATGTGCTCTCCATCTAAGCGAAACAACGATATATCCTGACTTTACTATTCGTCATCCTGTCACCGGTGAGATATACTACTGGGAACACTTTGGGCGAATGGATGATGCTGGATATGCTAAAAATGCAGCTTCCAAGCTACAATTGTATATTTCGAATGGAATTGTTCCAACGATACGATTGATCACCACTTATGAGACTTGGGAGGATCCCCTGACAACAGAGAAGATCGAGTATATTTTGCAGCAGTTTTTTCTGGAGTAAAGGCATATAGATGATGAAAGTGCTGCGAATGAGTGGCGATGTGGTTGTAAAAAACTACAGGGTGCGCAGAGATGACACTATAAATATTATGATTGTTGCATCTGGTCTCGCTATACAAAATTTTAAGGGATTTGGTACAAGAAAAACCGTTGGAGAGCGGACAATTTACTAAAATAAATGGTCAAATTTCGCTATACGGAAAAAAGTGAGAATTGGTACAGGTGTTTTTGGAAAAAGACCTCGCTGGGGTGAGTTTTTTTTGTATAGCGAAAATGACGGTGGATTACGGCAAGAAAACCAGGAAAAGTCTTTGGTTTCTTGTACTAAAATGCACATTTTTTTGTATAGCGAGACAGATGAGATTTTGGACACGCCAAATAAAAAATTCAAGAGAAAATAAGCAAAAATCAGAACAGATCGCCTGAAATAGGCAGAACCTCAAGAGACCGGCCAATATCCTCCCTCCGATTCTTCCCCAAAACCGTTTATGTACTCTTGAAAAAATAGAGCATAACTGGTATAATCTTAACGATAATGTCCAGATGTGTTTGGACAGATAGTGAAAGTGAGAGAGTTGTTTAGGAGGAGAGCTTTTGCGTTACGACGAGATTTTTAGAGATATGGTGTCTACCATTGTAAATGACTATGCCGGTTATGAGGAAAAGAAATTGCTGCATGATTCCATGCACTTTTCTCTGGCTTGTCAGGATATGGAAGAACAGGGACAGATGAACGACCTGGTGTTTATGCGCATGATGAATGAGTATCTGGTGACTCTGCAGGATCGCAATCTGCAGTTTCGCTTGAAAGACAGCAAGGAATATCAGGCCTGCACCAATGGTTTTGATGTGCGTTCCTTTAGCGGTAAGCTGTTTGTGACTCGTGTGGATCAGGAGATCAGACTGCAGCCTGGTGATCAGATCGCAGTCATTGATTCTGTACTGCCTGAGGTATTTAAGAAGCAGATGCAGAAGAATTGCCTGTCTTCCGGCCTGGAGGAAAGAGAACTGTGGGGACCTGTTCTCAAGATGGCAAACCGCTGCATGATCAAGAGATTGGATGGCACGGTAAAGAATATTACTTTGAAAAAGTACCCTGTAAAGAAGAAGCTGCCTCGTCTGGGCGGCCGCCTGATCGGTAAGGATACTCTGTATCTGGATCTGGCTCACTTTGCTGATGAAGAGGCTGTGGAGAAACTGATCGCAGCCAAGGAAAAGTCTCTGGCACGCTGTGGCAAGCTGATCCTGGATCTTCGCCATAATGTGGGCGGTAGTGAATCTGCCTTCCTGCCGTTGTTAGACTATATCTTCCCTGAGAAAGTGCTGGTAAAGGATCTGTATGAGGATCAGGGTCTGTACACCAACTATACTGTGAATAACTGCCGTCGCAAGAAAGAGATGTTCGAGCAGTTCTTGCCTCAGGTGGAAGGGGATGCCAAAGCGCTGGTAGAAGAACTGATGGCAGAGCTGGATGAAAAGTCCGGCCAGGGCATGATCTGGGAAGAAGATGTGGAGCTGGCAGAGGATGATACCGTAGTGGGCGGCAAGTGTGTGGCTGAAAAGATCGTCATTCTCAGCGATACCTACTGTGAGTATGCCGGTGAGACCTTTATCCAGCTGTGCAAAAAGTCCCCTCGTGTGACTGTGGTTGGCCGTCCCACCATGGGTAATGTGGATTACTGCAATCCCATTTCTGTGTTGTATAATGACAAGTTTACCTTCAGCTATCCCATCAGCAAGACCAAAGTAGCCAAGGAAGGCAAGGGTGTCAGCGGTCGTGGCGTAGAGGTAGACCAGTACATCCCCTGGACTCCTGTGGAGTGCAGCGCAGATGTGATCCTGAACAGAGCGATCGCACTGTAGAGGATGGCTGCCATCCCATTGTATGGAGTAGTGACAGAAGATAGGAATCTTAGTCAATAATTTGCTAAAGTCCCATAGAAATATGTTGCAAGTTGACGGATAATCTGTTAAAATAGTGGGAGTTTGAAAAAACGAGTTTGGATACACGTTGAGAAGGGAGATAATCCGATGTGAGTAGGTGCAATCGCCGGTTTGGGCTTTGGCGAGATCTTGTTGATTATCGTGATCGCCATCGTAGTACTGGGACCGGAGAAGACTCCTCTGTATGCCAAAAAGCTGGGTGAGGGCTTGACTATGTTTAAGCAGTATTCCGGTAAGCTGGCATCGGAGATCAAGGAAAATGTTGCCGAGCCTTTGGCTGAGGTAGTGCAGCCCCTGCAGGAAGTGAGCAAAGAACTGGCCGAGCCTTTTAAGGATCTGACTGACCCTTTGAAGGAGATCAAGGCGCCTTTGGAGGATGCGACCAAGGCGATCAATGATGCCGTTAAGGTCAGCGCACAGCCTTTAAAGCAGGCCGTAGATGAGGTCGTTTCTCAGGCTGAGGGTGCTGTAGAGGAGGCTGAAGAGGTTCTGACTGAGGCTGCCGATGTGGTAGTGGAAGAAGCCGAAGAGGCTGCCGAGATGGTAGTTGAGGCTGTAGTAGAAGAAGCTGAAGAAGTGGCTGAGATCGTGATCGAGGAGACCGAAGAGGTAGCTGAGATGATGGTTGAGGCAGCGGAAGAGGCTGAGAAGACTGTATCTGCTGAGGCGTAAGTTATCAGCATGAGACAAAGGTAGTGCTTGTCAGTGCAGGCATCTACGCAGAGTCGGTGTTCCGACTCCACAAAAGATGGCATGAACTGAGTGCAGGATTTCTGCGTCAGATTATGTGTATACACATGTACATGTATAGAAAGAGAGGATACATATTATGAATTTCAACGCTGCTTCTATGTTAATTGGTAGACTGGGCACCACCGAGATCCTGCTGATCGTTCTGGTTGTTGTACTGCTGTTTGGACCTAAGCTGCTGCCTAAGCTGGGCCAGACTCTGGGTGATTCCATCCGTGGCTTCAAGGATGGTCTGGGCGGAGACGAGAAGAAAGAAGATAACGACGGAAAGACTGAGGCGTAAGTCTTAGCTGGGTGATAGACAGTGTCTAAGAAGAAGAGACAAGAAAAAGAGGCGAATCAGGAAGCCGTCATGGGTGTGGTGGACCACATTCGTGAGTTCCGTAACCGTCTGTTTGTAATTATTGTAGTCTTTGTGATCGCACTGTTGGTCTGCTTTAATTATGCGGCTCCCATCGTAGAGATTCTGCGTGGACCTGCCGGCGAGCTGTATGATTTTGTATACATTGCCCCCGCTGAAGTTATGATGCAGTATGTAAGACTGTCGCTGATCGGTGGATTGGTGTTGGCTTCCCCTGTGATCATGTATGAGCTGCTGGCTTTTGCCAGCCCTGGATTAAAGACTAGCGAGAAGACCTTTACTATGGGCGTTTTGCTGTTGGGACTGGTATTCTTTGCTCTGGGTGTACTGTTTGCATATAGTATCATGCTTCCTTTTATGTTGAAATTTTTCCATAATATCAACGGAAGCCCGGATATCTATGCACAGATCTCCCTGGAGAATTATCTGGGATTCATGATAAAGATGTTGGCAATGATGGGCATGGTATTTGAGATCCCTGTTGTCACCATTCTGTTGACACAGATGGGCTTCTTAAAACCTGAGTGGTTAAAGAAGGGCCGCCGTGTGATCATCGTTCTGGTATTTATCGTTGCTGCTATCATCACACCTCCGGATGTGGTGTCTCAGTGTATGACAGCGATTCCTATGCTGATTCTGTTTGAGATCAGTATTTTCTTCAGTGGCTTTATCGTAAAGCGTAAAGCGAGATTAGCTGCCAAGAAGAAAGAAAAAGAAGAACGATACAAGTACAAGTAAAATCATGTGACAGGGCTCGGTAGGATACCGAGCCCTGTTGTGTATGGAGGAGATTATGAAAACGACCCCGTTATTTGATCAGGACGGTTTTATCAAAGAATTTACGGCCACAGTGCTGGATTGTCAGCAGGTAGAAGATGGCTGGCAGATCCTGCTGGATCAGACCGGATTCTTTCCGGAAGGGGGCGGTCAGACGGCAGATACGGGAGCGCTGTATTTGGAAGGATCGGCGGAAGAGTCGACGCAGATGATCCATGTTCTGGATGCTCAGAAAGAAGGAGATAGTATCTGGCATAAGACCGATGCTCCGATTTCTGTAGGCTCACAGGTGACCGGCATTTTGGATTGGAAGGTGCGTTTTTCTAAAATGCAGCATCATAGCGGCGAGCACATCGTTTCCGGCTTGGTGAATCGTCATTTTAGTTACAACAATGTGGGCTTTCATTTGGGCAACCATGTGGTGACGCTGGATTTTGACGGCGTGCTGACCAGAGAGCAGCTGCGTCAGATCGAGTATGAGGCCAACGAGGCAGTGGCAGCGGATCTTCCTATTTTAGTGACCTATCCCACCAAAGAAGAACTGCCTTATCTTCGCTATCGCAGTAAGATCGAGATCGAAGGTCAAGTACGTCTGGTGGAGATCCCCGGGTATGATGTGTGTGCCTGTTGCGCGCCTCATGTACATAGGACGGGACAGATCGGCCTGATCAAACTGGTCAATATGGAGAACTTTCGTGGTGGTGTGAGAGTGTATATGCTTTGTGGATTTGCGGCACTGGCAGATTATAATCAAAAGGAAGACAGCGTCCGCGCCATCTCTCAGGCATTATCCGCCAGAGAAGACCGTGTGGCAGAGGCAGTGGACAAATTAAAGCAGGAAAACTATCGTCAGCGTGGTGAGATGATGAATCTGTCCAATGCCTTGCTGGAATGTAAGGTGGCCGCTATCTCGGGAAACAGCGAGAGAGCCGTGTTCATCGAGGCTGGTCTGGAGGGCAATCAACCCAGAGAGCTAGCTAACAAACTGATGGATAAGGGCGTGGCACAGGTGTATGTATTTGCCGGTAACGATGAGGCCGGCTACCGTTATGTGCTGGCCAGCCGCAGTTGTGATATGCGTCCCATTGCCAGGGAAATCAACGCTGCATTGCAGGGCAGAGGCGGTGGAAAACCAGAGATGGTGCAGGGATCTGTGGCCTGTGAACGAGCAAAAATCGAGTCATTTTTACAGATGTGAACAAATGTAATAATTGTAAAAAGCGGTCACTCTTTGGTTGACTTTTGTTCTATAAAATGATAAAATTTATATGAAAATTTAATAAAATTTGATCATTGTTCATTGCTCTTTTATCTAGAATATATAGACGAAAGAGAGAACAGAGAGGAGGAGTTATGGACAATCTGGAAAAAGATATGTTGGGGGACATCCTGATTGCACCGGAGCTGGTCGTAATGGGACTGGAAGCGGAGACGGATATGGAAGCTATCGATAAGCTGGCCACTCATCTGTACAACCGGGGCATTGTGAAGGAGACCTACATCCCTGCTGTTAAGCAGAGAGAAGTGGATTTCTGTACCGGTTTGGCTTTTGAGGCCATGGGCGTGGCATTGCCTCACACCGATTCCATCCATGTGAATCAGCAGGCCATCGCCATTGGCATCTTAAAGAAGCCTGTGACATTCCACCATATGGGTATGCCTGATGTGGATGTGGATGTAGAGCTGATGTTCATGCTGGCTATCCAGAAGCCTGAGGCGCAGATCACTTTCTTAGGCAAGATGATGGAAGTGTTCCAGTTGGATGGTTGTCTGGAGCAGGTCAAGAATGCAGCTAGCCCTGAGGAGGCTGCGGCTGTATTCAAGGGCTTTTTCGCAGAAGCCTGATCACTAAAGTGAAGTAAAAATTTTACTTATAGAAAGGAAATGAAAATTATGAAAAAGATTCTGTTAGCATGTGCATCCGGTATCGCTACTTCTACCGCAGTAAATCACAAGCTGAGCAAAGTTCTGGACGAGAAGGGCTACAAAGGCCAGTATCGTATCACCCAGTGCAAGGTACAGGAAGTATTCGCTCAGTCTGCCAACTACGATTTCTGCGTAGCTACCACCAAGATCAGTGGCGAGGTTAAGTGCCCCGTGATCCTGGGTATCGCTTTCCTGACCGGTATCGGCCTGGATAAGGTTGTTGCTCAGGTTCTGGAGGAAATGAAGAAATAAATCTCGTAATGGGGTGACGAGATTTATAATATACAAACACTATTCAAATTAATAGGAGGTATTGTATGGATATTATTTTGAAGTTTTTTGGTTTTATTCAGGGTTTGGGCGCTAACGTAATGATGCCCATCATCATCTCCATCATCGGTATCTGCATGGGTGCCGGCGTTGGTAAGTCCATTCGTGCCGGTCTGACCGTAGGCGTAGGCTTCATCGGTCTGAACCTGGTACTGGGTATCTTTGGTTCTTACGTAGCTCCCGCTGCTGAGGCTATGATCGCTAACTGGGGTCTGAGCACTTCCATCATGGACGTGGGCTGGCCTGCAGCTGCCGCTATTGCTATGGGTTCCGCTGTTGGTACCTTCATCATCCCGATCTGCCTGCTGGTTAACATCGTGATGCTGATCACCAACACCACCCAGACTGTTAACATCGATATCTGGAACTACTGGCACTTTGCTTTCACCGGTTCCCTGGTATACATGCTGACCGGCAATATCGTTTACGGTATCATCGCTGCTATCGTTAACATGGTTATCATCATGGTAATGGGTGACGTTACTGCTCCTCTGCTGGAGAAGGCTAACGGTATGGAAGGTATCTCCCTGCCTCACGGCTTTACTACCGCTTACACCCCCATCGCTTTCGCCATCAACTGGATCATCGACAAGATCCCCGGCGTAAACAAGTGGGATATCAACCTGGATAAGGTACAGGAGAAGTTCGGTGTAGTTGGTGAGCCTATCGTGATCGGTTCCGTACTGGGTGTTATCATTGGTATTCTGGCTGGTCAGACTCCTGCCGGCGTTCTGGGCCTGGGCGTTCAGTTGGGTGCTGTTCTGGTTCTGATCCCTAAGATGGCTGCTCTGTTCATGGAAGGTCTGCTGCCTATCTCTGACGCTGCCACCGAATTCATTCAGAAGAGATTTACCGCCCGTGGTAAGATGTACATCGGTCTGGACTCCGCTATCGGTATTGGTAACCCCACTACTCTGGCTGTTTCCCTGATCCTGATCCCTGTAGCTCTGATCCTGGCTGTTATTCTGCCTGGTAACGAGGTACTGCCTCTGGTTGACCTGTCTGTAATCCCTTACATGTTCGTACTGATCATCCCGATCGTAAACGGTAATGGTTTCCGTGCTATCGTAGTTGGTATCGTTAACCTGGCTGCCGGTCTGCTGATCGCTACCAACCTGGCTCCCGCTATCACCAGCTCCGCTATCGCTTCCGGTTTTGAAGTAGCTGCTAACACCACCATCTCCTCCATCTGTGACGGTGCAAACCCTCTGACCTGGATCATGGTTCAGTTCAATAAGTTTGGCGTGATCGGTGTTGTTCTGGCTGTTGTTCTGGCTCTGGCTCTGGCTCTGTGGAACAGAAACAGAATCCTGAAGCAGGCTGCTGAGATGCACGAGTAATTCGTAGCAAAACGAAACAGACAACGAGATACATAGTATGATTATCGGGGGTTTTGCTTCGGCAAAGCCCCCGGTTATGTGAGAAAGTTTACGGCATAACGGAAAGGACATAAGGAATGAAGGAATACAAGTATGACGCAAAGAAATTCAGGATGAAAGTAACAGTGACAGGCGTGTTCTGTGCGCTGATCGTGCTGTACTGTGTATGGCAGTGCATCGTGACGCAGGAGGCGATCTGGGCTATTGTTGCGTTTGTGGCATTTTACACCGTCTGGAATAGCTTTGTGACGATCAGTAATCCCAGCAAGGTTACCCTCAGTGATGAGGAAATTGTGTTCTCTGCTTATGGTCGAGAAGACCATTTCCCTATGACTGAGATCACTAGCTTTCGCGTAAAAGATTTCCCCAATGTGCGTAAACTGTTTATTCGCATCAATAATGCCAGTTGGTTTAAAGGCCGTTACTGGATCCCAGCAGCGTTTTTTAACGATACGGATGAGTTGTACAAAGCGATTCTGGACATCGAGGAGCGTATCCACCCCAATACGTTGAAATCCATGGCCAGATATTCACACAAAAAACGATAAGACCATGTATCTAAAAAGAACCGGCATCTGTGTAGGTGCAGGTTCTTTTTTGTATCTTGAGAATTTTGCTTTTGTGCATGGAATGAAAGAAAACCATATTCGGTTTTTCGTGGACAAAAGCTGAGGGATATGATAAAATTGGGCCATAAGTATGGGAGAGAGGATAGAGGAAAATTGGGGTTTCTCTGCTCGAAAATCATCCCAAAGAAATGTCTTACATGAAAATGTATCAAACAGGAGGAGATGTATTATGACACCTATCGAGATGCGCAACGCAAAATTTGGTCCCATCGTGGCCAAGAATCTGACCAATCGTGGTTTTGAGGCTGTTTATATGGCTACGAAGGAAGAGGCTCTGGCTCAGGCTCTGGCCTGGATCCCTGCCGATGCTGTAGTAGCCTGGGGTGGCTCTGTATCTGCGCAGCAGATCGGTCTGATGGATGAAGTAAAGAGCGGCAAGTACAATGTGATCGATCGCGACAAGGCAGCCAATCCTGCCGAAAAGGTAGAACTGATGCGTAAGAGCCTGCTGTGTGATGTATATCTGACCGGCAGCAATGCCATCAGCCAGGATGGCCAGTTGGTCAACGTGGACGGCAATGGTAACCGTGTAGCTGCCATCACCTATGGCCCTAAGAATGTTATCGTAATTGCCGGTATGAACAAGGTGGTTCCTACCGTAGAAGATGCTCTGACTCGCGCTCGTACCGAGGCAGCTCCCATCAATATGCAGCGTTTTGTCAATGAAAATACCAGCACCGTTTGTGCCAAGACCGGCATGTGCGGCAACTGCAATTCTCCCGACTGCATCTGCAACGATATCGTGATCACCAGACGCTGTAAGCCTGCCGGCCGTATTAAAGTAGTTCTGGTAGGAGAGGAACTGGGCTTCTAAAGACGAATAGTAAAATGCTCGGAAAAAGAGTAGAAAAAGAATAATAAAAAACGTCATCTCCCAAAAAGGGGATGACGTTTTTCTAAAAATATGAGATACTTGATTTACAAAATCAGTGAACGGGAAGGATAGGTATCATGCAAAATAACAAGGACGTCGCCATGCTGCTTCTTATGGGTGGCAAAAGCAGCCGTATGGGTACCTCAAAGGCGGTGCTGACCTACGAAGGGATCCCTTTTTGGAAGCGGATCGCCACAGAGATGAAGGAATGTGGACCGCTTTATCTGTCGGTGGCCAGGATCCCTCGCGAGGGAGAAGTGCCGGAAGAAGTGTCCCCTTGGGATGATAATGTATGGAAGCAGCTGCATGAGCACCGGCTCATCGAAGATGTGGTAGAGGCAGTGGGGCCCATGGGTGGTATTTTGTCTGCCATGGAACAGATCACGGAGGATGCCTTCTTCGTATGCGCCTGTGATATGCCTTTTATGAATCGTGAGTATATTAAGATCCTGCAGGAGACCTGGCAGAGGATCATGGCAGAAGAAGAGTGGGATGCTCTCATGGTGCGTAATGCCGATGGTCGTATCTATACTACCACAGGCATTTACTCAAAAAGCCTGGCAGAACAATTTCGCCAGCGCATCGCCGAAGGGAATTATCGTATGATGGCCCTTCTGCGGGAAAATCGTGTCTATTACCTGGAAGAGGAGAGTCTGGGAGAGGCGAAAAAGGCGCTGGAGAATGTGAACACCATGGAAGAGTACAAGAAATTGGTTTAACGAAAACCAGGAAAAAGAACATTGGCTTTTCAAGGGATACAAAATATTGCTAGTGTTGGGGTTATTATCCCAGTCACGCTGCAGAAGGGGATCTATCCTCGCAGGAACGCTCTCGCTCCGTTGCGCGCGTAACGGCACTAAGCTCACAGGCCTGCTGTCGCAGACCTGCTTGCTAAGGGCCGACGGGCGCAAAGGCCCTGCTCCGGATAGATACGCCCATGCGGCTGCCAAACAACACGTTTCAATATGCAGGAAAAGAGAAGAGTTCCTTTTGGAAATCCCATGTTCTTTTGATTGCTTTC
>JAFYLG010000098.1 GCA_017537225.1 Lachnospiraceae bacterium | reverse complement strand
GTATGACCTGTCTTGGTTTGTCTGCAGATTCTGTGGTAGACTGGTGTCTTAACGGTCGTTATCTGACAGATGACACTATGAGCAAGGATCCTTTGCATTTTGCAGGGGCGTATTATATCCAGGAGCCCAGTGCCATGCTTCCTGCAGCCCTGTTGGGAGCTAAGCCAGGAGATCGGGTGCTGGATCTGTGTGCAGCACCAGGCGGTAAGTCCACGCAGCTGTTAGATGACATGAGAGACCAGGGATTGTTGGTATCCAATGATATCAGTGCTTCCCGTGCCAAGGCTATTGTAAAGAATGTAGAGCGTTTTGGCTTTGGTCATGTACTGGTGACAGCAGAGTCACCTAACAAGTTGGCTGCAGTATTTCCTGAGTATTTTGATAAGATCCTGGTGGATGCCCCCTGTTCTGGAGAGGGTATGTTTCGTCGTGAGCCTTCGATGCGTGAAGAATGGCTGCGTAAAGGACCTGATTTTTATCAGCCGTTACAGAGAGAAATCCTGACTCAGGCAGTGCAGATGCTGCGCCCCGGTGGTCGCCTGGTATATTCTACCTGTACCTTCTGTCTGGCAGAGGATGAGGACAATGCAGCCTGGCTGCAGGAGAATTATCCGCAGATGCATTTGATCGAGGATCATAAGATCATGCCGCACACCCATCGGGGTGAAGGACAGTACGCCGCTCTTTTTGAGAAACAGAATCTGTCTGAAACCATGAATACAGGTACTGGTGAGGATGGAAAATATAGTAGAGGTGAGTCAAAGAAAACGAAGGACAGCTTTGGCAACTTTAAAGAAAAGGGCAATGAATCGGTGCTGGATTTCTTTAAACTCATTAAGAAAGATTCGCTTGGAGAAAAGAATTCGTTAAAACAATCGGATGTGATGGAAATGTTTGCTATGTCCCAGTGGTATCTGAAGGATGATCAGTTGTATGCGTTGCCTGTGGATATTGGCCCTATGAAGAAGATTCGTTTTCTGCGGACAGGATTATTGTTGGGTGAGTGTAAGAAAGGACGTTTTGAGCCATCACAGGCGTTAGCTATGTATTTGAACGGTCAGCAGTTTGTCAATACCGTAGAGTTTAGCCGTGGTGATGAACGTGTCATTCGTTATCTCAAGGGTGAGACTATCGAGGCGGATGGTGCTCTCCATCGTGGTAAAAATGGATGGTGTTTGGTTTTGATGGACGGATTGCCTTTGGGTTGGGCTAAGAGAACCGGAGAGACGTTAAAAAATAAATATGAGCCCGGTTGGAGAATGCAATAAGAAAATATATTTCAATGGTGCATTTTTTTCGGGAACAGAAAGATAGGAAACGAACAAGATGAATTTGCGAGAGCAATTACTGCATGGTAAGCGTGCAGCTCTGTTTGATATGGATGGCACCCTGATCGATTCCATGGGGATCTGGAAGGACGTGGATATCGAATTTTTGGGCCAGCGAGGCATTCCCATGCCAGAGGATCTGCAAAAAAATATCGAAGGCATGAGTTTTTCGGAGACAGCCCAGTATTTTAAAGAAACCTTTTCTCTTTCTGAGACGGAAGAGGAGTTGAAGATCATCTGGAATCAGATGGCATATGAGAAGTATCGTACAGTAGTACCCATGAAACCAGGTGCAGCAGAGTTTCTTTGCTGGCTCAAGGCTCATGGTTATGCGACGGCAGTTTGTACCAGCAATTCCCGTGAGTTGATCGATATGATCGTGGAAAATAAAGGGATCAAGCAATGGATCGACTTTGTAGTGACAGCCTGTGAGGTCAATGCTGGCAAGCCCGCTCCGGATATCTATCTGCGGGCGGCCCAGGAGCTGGGGGTGGAGCCGTCAGAGTGTGTGGTTTTTGAAGATATCCCAGCAGGCTTGCTGGCTGGGATTCGAGCCGGTATGCGTACCTGCGCGGTAGAAGATACCTATTCAGAATATTGCATGGATGAAAAACGTCAGTTGGCTGACTTTGTGATCCATGATTTTGAGGATTTGATGTTATGAACAATGGATTTTTACCCATTACAAGAGAAGATATGACAGTCAGAGGCTGGGAACAGGCGGATTTTGTTTACATCATAGGCGATGCCTATGTGGACCATCCGTCTTTTGGTCATGCTATCATCAGCCGTGTGCTGGAAGCCCATGGTTTTAAGGTGGCTATCATTTCTCAACCGGATTGGAAGGATGAGCAGAGTATTCAGACCTTTGGACGCCCTCGTTTGGGCTTTTTGGTGGCTGCAGGTAACATGGACTCCATGGTCAATCACTATTCGGTGTCCAAAAAGCGTCGTCAAACCGATGCCTATACCCCTGGTGGTGTAGCCGGCAAGCGTCCTGACTATGCGACCATCGTATATTGTCAGCTGATCCGTAAAGTCTATAAAAATGTACCTATCATCATCGGTGGTATTGAGGCCAGTCTGCGCCGTATGGCTCACTATGATTATTGGTCTGATAAACTGAAGCATTCCATCCTGATCGACTCCGGTGCGGATATTTTAAGCTATGGTATGGGTGAGAAGTCCATCGTGGCCGTAGCAGAGGCCCTGGAGGCGGGTATCCCGGTACAGGAGATCACCTTTGTCCGCGGCACGGTCTACAAGTGCAAGCAGATTCCTGACGGTGTGACCGTACAGCATCTGCCTTCTTATCAGGAGTTAAAAGCGGACAAGCTAAATTATGCCCGCAGTTTTTATGTCCAGTACTGCAATACCGATTCTCATTATGGCAAATGTCTTGCTGAAAAATATGAGGATTTCTATGTGGTGCAGAATCCTGCCAGTGAGCCTATGACCATGACAGAGATGGACGATGTCTATGCGCTGCCTTATATGCGCACCTATCATCCTTCCTATGAGGCTTTAGGCGGTGTTCCTGCTATCTCTGAGATCAAATTTAGCCTGATCAGCAACCGTGGCTGTTTTGGTGGCTGTAGCTTCTGTGCATTAACATTCCATCAGGGACGCACGGTCCAGGTTCGCAGTCATGAGTCCATCGTAGATGAGGCCCAGCTGATGATCCGGGACAAGGATTTTAAGGGATATATTCACGATGTAGGCGGTCCTACTGCTAACTTCCGTCATCCTTCCTGTCAGAAGCAGATGATCAAGGGCGTGTGCCCTAACAAGCAGTGCCTATTCCCTAAGCCCTGTGCCAATCTGGAAGCAGATCACAGCGATTATATTGCGTTACTTCGTAAGCTACGTGCTTTGCCTGGAGTAAAGAAGGTATTTATTCGTTCTGGTATTCGTTTTGACTATATGTTGGCGGATAAGGACGACGCGTTCCTGAAGGAACTGTGCAAGTATCACGTCAGCGGTCAGTTAAAGGTGGCTCCGGAGCATGTGTCTGAGCCAGTGCTGCGCCGCATGGGAAAGCCTGCCAATACGGTATATCAGGAGTTCTCCCGTCGATACAAGCGTGTCAACGAGCAGATGAATCTGAAGCAGTATCTGGTGCCGTATTTGATGAGTTCTCACCCCGGTTGTGGTATGAAGGAAGCCGTAGAACTGGCTGAGTTTGTTCGAGATCTGGGCTACATGCCGGAGCAGGTGCAGGATTTCTATCCCACACCCAGTACTATCTCTACCTGCATGTATTACACCGGCGTAGATCCCCGCACCATGGAGCCTGTTTATGTTCCTAAGAATCCTCACGAGAAGGCACTGCAGCGTGCATTGATCCAGTACCGTGATCCTAAGAATCGTGATATGATCGAAGAGGCGCTGACGATGGCTGGTCGTCGTGATCTGATCGGTTTTGATAATAAGTGCCTGATTCGTCCTAAAAAGGGAGAAGGGACTGTTTCTGGAAGACCTTTCAGCGGGAAACCTGACAACGGAAAGTCTGTTAACGGAAAGTCTGCCAGTGGAAAACCTACTGGTGGTAAACCAAACGGAGGAAGATCCGATACAGGTGCTGTAGGCAAGTCTCAGGCTGACAAGCCCAAAAAGAAAACTATCCGCAATGTACACAAAAAGAAAACCAAGTGATCGTAACAGGAATGCCTATGTTTGAGAAATGGACGGATTTGATTAAAAGCTGGAAAGCAGAAGAAGAGATCGCCCATATCCATGGTTGGGATTTTTCACATCTAGATGGACGATATGCCGAGGAAGAGGACCTTCCCTGGGATTATCGTGAGATCATTTTGAATGTATTACAACCTGAGATGAAGATCCTTGACATAGATACCGGCGGTGGAGAGTTTTTGCTGTCGTTAGGTCATCCTTGCCATAACACTGCTGCCACGGAAGGATTTCCTCCCAATGTACTGTTGTGCCGGGATACACTATCTCCTTTAGGAATTGATTTTAGACCGTGGGATGGGAAAGGGCCGCTGCCGTTTGATGACCAGTCTTTTGATATGGTTTTAAATCGTCATGGAGATTTTGATGCTCAGGAGATATTTCGGGTATTAAAGTCTGGTGGCCTGTTCATCACTCAACAGGTGGGAGCAGAGAACGACAGAGAGCTGGTAGATCTTTTACTTCCAGAGTCG
>JAFYLG010000097.1 GCA_017537225.1 Lachnospiraceae bacterium | reverse complement strand
TATCGTCGATCTCAGCTGCTTCATATACACTGGTAGGAATATTCTGTAAAGCTGCCATGATCAGCAACACATAATAACCCAGCCCCTTCCATACAGATACGATGGACAGGGAGAACAGTGCAGTCTTAGGATCAGCCAGGAACGGGAACTTTTCAAAGCCCAGTGCAGTCAGCACGATATTGAACAGACCGTTTCTGGAGTCCATCAGGAACAAAAACAGGGTGGATACAGATACCATGGAGATGATATGAGGGGTAAAGATAAAGGTCTGTACCCATTCATTCAGCTTCTTGTTTTTCTTACCATTCAACCAGGCAGCGATCACAACAGCCAGTACGATAGTCAGTCCAACAGAGATCAGGGTATAGATCAATGTGTTACTGATAGTCTGGTGGAAATCCTTAGATTCAAATAATGTTACATAATTCTCAAACCCTACAAAATCAGGATTCTTGGTGATCAGGTTACCGGAATACAGGGAACGGTAAAACAGATAGATCAGAGGATATACAGTAAAGGCCACCAACAGGATCACTGCAGGAGCAGCCAAAATATATCCCATCAAGCGTTCTTGTTTTTCATGTTTTCCAAGTGCGGGCTTGCCGGCTGCTTTTCCTTTACTCATAAGGCGCTTCCTCCGTAAGTGGAGATCACAGCCTTCTTGCGCTCCTCAGTAAACTCGATGCGCATGGTGTCTGCACCAAACAGATACATGTCGCTGTAAGCAACACCGATGGTGATCTTGGAATCCACCTCCATGTCACCACTTTCGTTCTTGCACATGATCACACCAAAAGGAGTTCTCAAAGAGTAGATGGTCTCGGAACCCAACATTTCCTTGGTCTCAACAACAGCAGGCATATTCAGGCCATCTTCTACATTATGTAAGCGAACCTTCTCAGGACGGAAGCCCAGCTTCATACCTTCGGGCAACTGACCGTCGAAAATGTTGGTCTGAGGGCTGCCTACGAACTGAGCAGTGTAGATGCAGTTGGGGTTGTGATACAGCTCCTTAGGGCCTGACTGCTGTACGATCTTACCCTTATCCATCAGAACGATATCGGTAGCCATGGACATAGCTTCTACCTGGTCGTGGGTTACATATACGAAGGTAGTTCCCATCTTCTTGTGCATGTTAATCAGCTCTACACGCATGGCGCCACGCAGCTTGGCATCCAGGTTGGACAAAGGCTCGTCCATCATAAAGACCTTGGGCTGCTTAACCATGGCTCTGGCCAGAGCAACTCTCTGACGCTGACCACCGGACAGATTGGCAGGCTTTCTGTTTAAGTACTCGGTCAGACCTACTACTTCACATACTTCCTTGATGCGGCGATCTCTCTCTTCCTTAGGAATCTTCTTATTCTCCAGACCGAACTCGATGTTCTGACGAACAGTCATAGTAGGGTACAGAGCATAGTTCTGGAATACCATAGAGATGTCTCTCTTGCCGGGAGCAACGTCATTGACACGCTTGCCGTCGATGAAGATGTCACCGTCAGTTACAGTCTCCAGACCGGCGATCATACGCAGTGTAGTGGACTTACCACAACCGGAAGGACCTACCAGAACAGTAAAGGAACCATCTTTGATCTCAAGATTCAGGCCTTCGATAACTACTGTCTCATTGTCGTAGGCCTTTTTAACATTTTGTAAGGAAATTGAACTCATTGACTCCCCTCCTAATTTTAGTCTTTTTTTCAGTATAGCATTTTGCAAGTACCTTCGACTTGCGCTTTTCTCGAATCCGCTTGCTTATTTCTACGACGTTTTTGATGTAAAATCGCACAATATAAAACAGAGATTCTTTTTCATTTTATACAACATCCACAGATTCTGTATAACGTTCTCGCAGAAGACATCGTTTCTCTGCTGTAAGACCCAGACGCTTCTCCAAAAAGAAATCTACGGATCCCCAATCCTGCGTCATCGCCTGCCAACAGTTCTCCAAATATGCCAGATCTACCGACTCTAAAATAGTGACCTGTTGTATGGTCTCCTCTTCAATTTGATTTTTACGCAAAACCTCCAGAATATGTTCCCGATATTCACGGATTTGCTCATTGGTATGCAGATACTCCTGCACAATGGTGTCCCAGTCCGCCCCTAACACATACAGAAGCAGTGCACCCGTCAATCCGGTACGATCCTTGCCGGATGTGCAATGCCAGATCAGGGCACCATCTTCATGTTCCAATAACAGCTCAAAAAAACGACGGATACCCTGTATGCAGAATTCCTCCCTCACCATCTTGGGATACATCTCATTCAGCAGTTTGCTGGCTCTTCCATTACTGTATCTGGATGCCAAATGTATCAGCTTCTGTTCCATAGTCATCGCGCCGCCATCTTCCTTTGAAATACCCGCAGCGATACCAGGAAAGATAGGTACCTGATAATACCTGACACCTTCCCATTCCGGGTCCGGATGCTCTGCTACTTCCTGATCGTTTCTCAAATCCACAATGGTCCTTATATTCCATCGCTCTGACAGTTTTCTTCTATCCTCCTGGGTCATTTCAGACAAACGTCCTGTACGGATCAGTTTCCCGGGAGACACGATTCGCCCACCATCCAGTGGCAATCCCCCCAATTCCCGCACATTTAAAACCCCTTCCAGAGGCAGTTCCAACACCTGTACATGATTCATTTCATTCCTCCAGATTCTCTTTCGTTTGTATGGCGATCAAAATTCAAACAATTCGGACTCTACCACGATGCAAAGCAGGTGGTAG
>JAFYLG010000010.1 GCA_017537225.1 Lachnospiraceae bacterium | reverse complement strand
TCCCAACACCAATCTCCGTCAAGAAATACACTATTCGGTAAATCCTGTTTGAGCAGTTGGCACACAGTTGTTTTTCCAACTCCCATAGTGCCACCAATCATATATAAAGTTTTCATCATTCACACCTACAAATTCAAGTTTATCTACACGATATCCATTCCGAACATGCTCCATGATAATAAGAACGAGTAACCATCCTGTATCTGTGTGAGCTTTCCTGTCGGTCACATTTTCTATATGTATGGATGTGCGGATAGTTGTCATCGTTTTGGAGAGGAACATTTCTCCGGTGTGAGGCCTTGCGCACCGCAGGTACTTGGCGAGCAGATGTGCAAAGCATACCTGAGAGCCTTATGTACCTCTGCGCTGCGCACGAGCGAGAGCGCTCTCACAAAGGAAAATGTTCCTCTCCAAAACCGTATTCATCCCCTCACCCAAAAATATGTACCCACCAGGGATCTCACACAGATACAGGCATCCCTTTACTCGTTCTCCTGATTCATCAACAGCTCCCCAAACTGTGCCCTCTCAAACTCCTGGATATAGATCCTGCTCTTATCCGGATTGGCAAACACAAAGGCCTTGTTGACACTCTCTAAGTAGTTCTGGATCTTGTCGTTGGTGGCGCTGATGACAGCCTGATAGCCCAGACTGCGGATCAGGCGGATGCAGCTGCCTACCTTCTCACCGTCCATCTGAGAGAAAGCCTCATCCAATACTACCAGACGAGGGGTAGCGCGACGGCGCACACCTGCCTTCAGGTTCATACGATACACCTGGGCAAAGCTGGCCAGCAAAGCTACGTACAGAGGGTTCTGGCCCTCACCACCAGAGTTTTTGGACAGCATACGGCTCAGTTTAGCCGGTGCCATGCCTTCTACCAGCTGTTCCATATCAAAGGACAAATAGGTACGATAGTCGGCGTAACGCTCCATGTTGCGGCGAGCCTCTTCCAGCTCACGCTCACTGGCGTTCTCCGGAGGAATAAAGTATTCGATCAGCTCCTGGATCAGCTCACCGTGACGGCTCTCATGCTCCATGGTAAACAGATTCATCTGATTTTCCATGCGACCCATCAGCTGATTGGGATTGATCTCCAGGGCTTCGTCCATAAACAGATCATAGAATCGTCCATCGGCACCACGATTCTTGGTGACGATGAAACGATAACGATCCTTACCAAAGTCCATACGGCTCAGGATGCGGTTCATATCATCCTTCTGCTGCAGGGCCTCCTTGATAGCACTGCGGATCTTGTAGATAAAGTCATTCTTAAACTGCTCTACAGCGATGCGGGCCAATTCTCCGGAGCGCTCCACAAACTCAGGCAAACGATTTTCGGACAGGTCACTGAGCAGCTGGGCGTATTCGTCATTTTTCTTATTTCGAATATCCAACTCGCGGAAGGAGAACTGCTTCTGATGAGCCTCACGAGCTCCCAGCAATTTCTCATAGCGCTGTTCGTACTGCTCACGAGCCGTCTCCAGACGCTGGGTGATGATCTTGCGGATGCGATCCATGCTGTTGCCAAACAGTTCTTTGGACAGTTCTTCATATCGCTCCTTCAGCTCCGGTCTCTCAGAGAATTCCTTGCTCTTCTCCTGCAGCTGCAGTTCTTTTTCCACCACAGCTTTCTGTTCCTTTTCCAGGCTGCTCTCTGCCAGCATCTTCTTGCCGGTAGCCGTATTAGCACGCAGGTTGTTAGCCTTAACAGCCTCATCTAAGAAAATCTTGCGAGCCTTCCACTCTTCCACGTTCTGCTGCTTTAACTCAGCCAGCTGCTTCTCCAGCTTGGCCTTCTCAGCCTCTCTGGCAGGGATGGCCAGGGTATCGGCCTGCTGTCCCAGGATCAGATCAAAATCCTGCTGCAGAGATTCCATGGCCAGCTTCTCATCCAGAAACTCGCGCAGATCCTTCAAAGGAGCTAGTTCGGACAGCTGACGATTCAATCTCTTTTTCAGGGCAGCTAATTTACGCTGCATGGACTTCTTACCGATATAAGCCCACTCGCTATAATTGCGAGGATTGATATGCTGCAATTTATAGCCCTGATACAATACACAGTCGGCGGTGATACCGCTGCGGTTTTTGCGCAGTTCATCGATGTCATCACACTTGATCAGACCACCCATGAGATAGTCCACATAGGCCTGTACATGAGGCAGATCACACTCGATCTCCTCAGCCAGACTGCCTTTCTTGTGAGGTTTGGCATCGGCCAGCACCTTTTCGGTATCGATGACGGCCACCTGATGGTAACGTCCGGCATCCAGCTGCTGATAAGCCTCCATAGCTGCCTTGGCATAGGCAGGTTCCACGATCAGAGTCAGCTTGTTGTTGCCCATAAAGCCTTCTACGGCATTCTGCCAGGATTCGTCAGCCACCTCGATCAGGTCTGCCAATACCTCCACCGGCACCTGCTTGCCTACACGGATGGACAACTCCTCCTCCAGACGCTGCTTGGCCTCCAACAGATAGGGAGGATAAGACTTACGTCCATTTTCCAGTTCTTCGATCTGACCACGCAGATCCTTGATCTCTTTCTGCACTTTTCTCAGATCGGCAGTATTCTCATCTCTCTGCTCCTGCAGATCAGCACGAACCCTATCGATGGTCTCTTTGATCTGCTTCAAACCAGCCTTGCTGGCACCATAGGACTGTACCTGCTGGATCACGGGCACCAACGTCTTGGGCATACCAGGCATCAGGTGAGGACAGATATATCCCTGCAATCCTTTAGCCATCTTATCAAAAGCGCCACGGCTCACATAGCAGCGCTCCAAAGTCTCATTGACATGGCGCAGGCTGCTCTCCACCGTATCATATCCACTGTCACGAAGACGGCCTACCAGTTCATCACGCTCCTCCTGCATGGCAGCGCTCTCCTGCTCCAGGTGAGCCAGCTCTGTGGTCAGCGCCTCCACTTCCTGCTGCAGGGTGGCAGACTTTTCGATGGACTGACTGATCTCCGTCTTTAAAGCAGTGATCTCTACAGCATTCTGAGCATATTGATACAGATCCTTATCCTGCACCGTCTGGTCATACTGGCCATAGGCCTGTTCCACACGCTCCAGCATTTGGATCTCTTCTCTGGTTTCCTCCAGCTTGCGTTTCAGACGCACGTACTGGGTCACACTATCCTGCATCTCCTCGATGCGAATATCCTTTTCCATGCAGATATAGCTGCCTACAAAGTCCTCCAGTTTCATATCCATGCGGAAAGGAATGGCTTTCTTAAACAGAGCTATAAATTTGTCAGGATTCAGACCCCCGAAATAACGATCATACAGCTCACGACGGAAACGATTGTTGGTGCTGCTGGCAAAACTGTCCTCGTCGGAGAAGGTTCGAAGGAATGCCTTGATTTCGGACATGGTGGCACAGCGCTTGCCGGTACGGTAATGATTCTCCGGTAAGGTACCCTTGTGAGCAAAGAACAGACGATTGATTTCGTTGTTGTCTACGTTTACATCAAATACCACGCCCACACAGAAGGTATCTCCTGTCTCGGCATGACGAAATTCCAGCACGATATTGCTGGAGAAATTCTGGTTACGCAAGTATCCGATCTCGTCGTTGTCACGAACAGTCTTCATACCGCGCAGATACTCCATCAGACTGCGGTCCGAGTCTTCTTTCGCCGCCTTATTGAAGAAATTCTTACCATTGGAATCGGCATAGAGTACCAACTGCATGGCATCGATGATGGTAGACTTGCCACTGCCGGAATGACCGGTAAAGAAGTTGATCTCCTGGTTAAAAGACAGGACCTTTTCATTGATGTAGTGCCAATTGTTCAGACACATGCGGTCCAATGTCAAAAAATTCATATCAGCCATTGGTCTCCTCCTTTCCCTCCTCAGAGAATTTCTCCAAAATCTCACGAACGCTCTCACCACGCAGCAGCAGATGAATGGTGGGATAGATCACTACCTTACTGTCGCCTTCCAGATCCTGACCGTTATCAAAAGTATCGATGATCTGATACCGTTTCAGCAGACGGATGGCATCGCGCATCTGAGTCAGATAACGGGGATTGTTGCGATCCCACAGATGGAACAGAGTGATCTTGTCGTGGATTTCGCCGATGGTAGTGTAAACCTGCATGGCAGTAGATGCCAGATTCACCTTTTCATCGTAGAGCATCTTCAGCACCAACACATACAAGGTGGCGATGCGGCCGATCTTCTCACCGATGACCTCCATGCCCTGGAGATAAAAGATGCCAAACTGGCGATTTTCTCGCAGTTCTACGCCGGCGATCTTAAAATATTCCTGCAAAAACTCCATGTGACGCTCACAGAGACGGTAGTCTCGGTTCATCACATAGCGCTCCGTCTTTTTATCATACTTGCGGTCCAGCACATAGGTCTGGTTATAGAGGGTCTGGATGATCTCCGTCACCTGCAGGCGCTCTTCTTCATTCAATTCGTCGTAGTAGGAAATCATACTTGCTCCTCCTGAGTTGTATATTCAAACAGGCTGTATTGGCCCTGTGTCTTTTTCTTCCGGAACACTAACTGAGGATAGCGATATCCTCCCTTTTCCACCATAGGTACCTCGCGCTCCACCACTTCATAGGGGCAGGACTTGCGGGTACTGTAGTCATAGGCCAGCACCAGCATTTCAAACTGCTCTTCGCTGTCCATGGTCAGGTCGGCAGCATTCAGTTCGCCACCCTTCATGCGGTCCAGAATAAAATGCTCCACCTGGCTGCGGCTGTAACGCTTGCGGCTACGATTTAAGCGCAGCACCTCTTCGCGGGACAGATCCTCTTCCGGCTCCGGTTCTGCCACTGTCTCTTCAAAGACACGATTCTTACCACGGCGTTTGTACAGCAGTTCCTTGACCAACACACGGCGGGTGCCCAGCTGGATCACATCACCGATGTCATCGATCATCTCTTCCTGCTGGGTCTCATCGGCCCGAGAGAGACGATTCAGAAGTTCTACCACCAGGCCCTTCATAGAGCGGTCACTGCTGAGCAAATAGGACAGGCGACTAACGGTAACACGGACATACTTGTTGTGCTCAGCGTCAATATTGGCGATCCGTCGTTCCATATTGGAAAAGCCCTGTTCGATACGATCTAAAATGGCTGTGATCTCTTCTTCTGCCTGCTCCTCGGAGCATCCTCTCTCTGCGGCCCGACGCTTGCGCAAATGATACATACGGGCATCGTCTTCTTCGATTTTACGAAGCAGTCCGCGAACCTCTGTCTTGTAACGGTAAAAGTTATCATCGGTTTTCAGCAGATGATACTTGCCCTTGACGATGCTCTCCACATAACCATCCAGATGCTCTGACAATACCTCGCCATAGCTGTCCAGCTGCAGCAGGCGTGTAAAGAAACTGTCCATGTTGTGGAGCATGTCCTGCAGGGCTTTATTCAGCTTTTGGGTATTGATCTGAGCCGTGCGTAATAGTTCGATACCGGCACGGGGATCGTGATAGAAGGAGTAGATATTGGCATAGATATTCTGGATGTACAGGTCTGCCTCCTCCATCTCCGGATTATTCAGACGCTCTAAGGCATCGATAAATACTGCCGCATAGTCGGGGATGGTGATATTTACCGTCAGGGTACTGTGATCCTCCACTCGCTTTAACCAGCCAAAGGCGATGAGACGACCCAGGATGCGGGTGCTGTCCGGCTCATACAGGGAGCTTTCCTCCTCGTCATCGTCAGGCACCATCAACAGCTGCTTGCCGGCAAAATGCTCTCGCAGCACCTGAATACAGGTATCGCGGCTCAGGAAATAGTCATTGTACAGGTACTCCTGGCTAATGACCATCAATGCCTCTATATAAATCATGCGGTTTCGTGAGGCAAACAGCCCCCAAAACTGCTCCGGGATACGTTCCAGACCATTCATTTGTCTTCTCCTTTTCGCCGCAGCGTCTTCAAGTATTCTTTCTGTTGCGGCGTGATGCGGTAGCTTTCCACCGCTTTTTGTATGGTTTTATTGTGTGTCCACAATGCTAATCGTTGTTCTGTCAAAAAAGGAATTACTGCCTCATACTGCTTGGCCAGTGCCGTAGCAAAATACCAGGCCTGCATCATCTGCAGATAATATTCCTCTGTCTCCACTGCTGCCACCCACTCCGGATACTCCGGTGCAAAATCTTCCTCCAGATAGTGGTCCATCAACAGCTTCATGGCGTAGCGCACGGTGTAGGTATGGTCCGATGCCAGCCAGCGGCGGATGGGACCTAGCAACTCTTTATGATGCTTACGAAACACCCTGGGGCTCTTCATATCACAGGTAGCCCAATTGTCCACATAAGGAAGAAATCGCTCCAGCTCTGCCACACAGGTCTCATAGTCTCCCATAGACTGTATCAGCTCACTGTGGACATTGTTCTCCTCGTAATAGGTATGGGGCAGTTCTTCTAAAAATCGGGCGGCTGCCTCTCGGTCCTTGGCCAGTTCTTTGGCAAACTTTCTCAGTGCCGGTGTACGAACACCGATGACCTTCTCCTTGTCCACCGTAGGCATCAGCTTGCTTTGAAAGTCCCGATAGGACAAGTCCTGCAGGGCAAAGAGTTTCTCCTGTATCATATTTTTGTGATCCATATCCACTCCCTCACTATGTATCACTCTCTACCACGAAAGATTCTTTTTTCTCCTTTTGTCTGTCCCATTCCAACTGTGTTTTCTTTCCCAATTCCTCCAACCGAGTCATGGCACTATGGAGCTGATTTTTAGTGGTTTTCACCTGCGCCGCGGAGCGTCCGATCCGATCCAACACCGCCCAATCCGCAAACAATCCATCAAAAACATAATCGGCAAAATGTAGAAAACTATCCACACTCACATCCAATTTCGTATGGATCGTCACATCGACCAGTTCTGTCTTGAAACGACGCAACTGCAACTGAAGCTGCTCGATCTCTTTCTGAGCTGCATCCAAACGCTGGTGTTTCATAATATCCACCAACAAACCACCGCCAGTCAGATCCCAAATGCTAAGACCTTGAGCGCTGTCCAAGTGACGCAATACTTTCTCTGCCAGCACGATGGACTTTCGTCCTGCCTCCTGTGCTTCCTTGATCTCTTTTAATTGATTCTCCAGATATGCGATAGTCTCATCCAACTGCAGTAGCTCTGCTGTTTCCGATGTTCCTTTCCTGCGAAGCATTTCCTCCTTCTCCTGCAGCAACCTGGAAAACTCTTCTTCACAGCCGTTCAATGTTTCCCATTCCTGTTCCGCTCGTTTCAAATCTTCATTGACTGCCGCCAATTCCTGAACCGCAGCATCATACCGCACCTGGGCAGCATAGGCCTCCACTCGCTCCTGATCCAGCTTTCCATCCAGTTTCCCTACCACCAGATAAAAATATCGTGCCAAACTACGCCCCTCCAGGCTAGCCACATCATCCTGCTCTGCCCAGAGAGCCTCCTTCATGATCTCGACCTTTCCGATCAAATCGGTCTGCTGTTCACACAACTGATCCATACGATCCTTCAAATGTTTTTTTCTCATCAATTGCTGGTGAAGCTGCTGCAATCTAGTCGTATTTTTCTCCATAACTGGCTCCTTTTACCGGATGTTTTCTATCTTATCCTAAATTGTTTTAGACCCATAAAACAAAAACATAGTTCAAGATTATTCTACCATAATTTTCAGCGATATTCCAGTAATATATGCTGTGAGATTCCATATATCCCTGACCACATCATGGTTCCATGACGATGTATTTCCCTATTTTCCCTCCCTTTCTGGCACAAACGAACGAACCCGCCACCACACGGTGACGGGTCCATCTATTAAAGGGGAGGATAAGTATTTTCATCTTTGGTATCTGTTTATAGTATGAACCTTTTTCCAAAGATTATACACTTCTTATCTGTTTTCTTCGGTTTCTTTTGTTTTTAACGCCTCTCGCCGGCGCCTGGTCATCATCCCACCGATGCGGCCGGATTCCTTAGCCGTCAAGCTGCGCCAACCCTGGGTCAGCACCTTGTCATAGACACCGATCTCCGCGGCGATCTCCAGCTTTAGAGATTCCTCCGGAGTCAGGTTATCCAAATCGATCTTCTTTTCCTTTTTGGGACTCATGATTTTCTCCTTTTCTAACTTCCTTTATGAAGTATTGCCAGAAAATCCAGTCCCATTCACCCAAGGGAATGTCTCCTTTACTTCGAAAAGCTTACGTTTACCTGTCCCATACTGCACTGAATCTGAGCATAATTGGACGCACCATGCTTTAGATTTACGGTATCCGACAGACCTTCGAAGACCTTATCACCCACTTGAACCTGACCCAGATCATACTGGATCTGATAATTGTGGTCCATCATCGAGCCATCCAGATCCATGGTCACACTACCGGCATCTACTTCTACCTGCCAGTCACATTGCAGAACACCGCCATAAGATACCTGACCGGCATCGATATCGATCTGCAATCCCTCTTCCACACAACCGTTCTCAATGGTTACACTACCGGCATCCACATCGATATCGCAATGACCTCGTACCCATAATCCTTCACAGGCAAAAGCTCCTGCGTCCACATCCACCTGAACTGATTTCGAAACCAGTGATTTTGCTACTACATTTCCTGCGCCCACCGATATCTGGACACTCTGCAGGAGGCCTTCCTCTATCACCTTTCCAGGGAGAGTCACTACAACATAGGGTGTCTCATCCCCTTTCCAATCCAGCAACGTATGAATGGAATCGTTCTCTTCAATCGTCAGGATCCCTTTCTTCACCTCGCAGCGTAGACCTTTACGACCATTCTCTACAATGACATTGCATTTATTATCCTCTGAATACTGGATCACTAGCGTGCCCGCTTCGATGTCCAAGTCCAGGCCGACGATTCTTTCATCATCAAAGGTCCAAGTATCCGCATTATCACTGTTTATTACAATATCAAAGGAATCTTTCCAATCCTCTTCCTGTTTGAACGGATTCTTCAGATATAGTTCCAAATCGTCCCAGTCTGCTCCCAGCACCATGCACACCAGGGCCATAATGCCACCAGTCAGCATCAGTATCGCTGCCAGGATCAATGTGATTTTCGTACTCTTTTTCATCGTTGTCACCCCCTGCCTGTAAAGCCTTCCCAAATGCCGCCTACCGCATCGCCTACACCGCATATCAGCTTACGGATACCATTGATGACAAAGGGGATCAACTTGCCAAACACCAGTCCTACCAACAAACCTACCAATAATAGCAAACCAATCAGGAAAATGCCAATAGCCAAAGACAACATCCCTGTCAACGGAGCCGTCACCAGCATCACTACACCATTGATAACACAGCCCACCACAGCACCGACCAGGCCTACCAAAAGACCGATCAGGCCCATGGCCAAACCAAACAAGCCGGCAGCCAAGCCAAACCACAAACGAAACGTAAGGATGAAAAGCACTGCAATCAATAAGGGCTTCCAACCATTCTTTTTCTTTTTACGATCCGATACTTGAACAGGCTTAGGAGCGAACTCTGGAGCCATCTCAGGCTCCACATTCTCAGAACTCTCCTGTCTCTCCTGTCTCTCCTGTCTCTCCTGTCGCTCTTCTTCCTGATACTTCACTGGTTCCTCTGATGCAAACGCATCTTCCATACCGGCCTTTACTTCTGCAGCCACCTTTTCCGGACTTCCCAACTGAGCAATGATCTCTGCTTCGTTCTCTGCACCGGCATCATCAAAATAACCATTATAATATTTTAAAACTTCGATTTTTTCCTCTCGAGGCAAGTCATCCAGCAGCCTTGCCAACTGCTTCATAAATTCCAGTCTGTTCATTTCTCCACCTCAGTAAATATCTTTGATATCTTACCCGAATATTCTTCCCATTCTATGCGATACTGTGTCAATTTTTCGCGACCAACATCCGTCACTTTGTAATATCGACGATTGCGGCCACCAAATTCCATATCATACACTTCCAAACAAGCTTCCTTTTGCAGTCGTCGCAATACCGGATACAAAGTAGATTCGGAAACATCCAATACCTGCCGTACATCCTGGGTGATCCTATAACCATAGGTTCCCTGCTCTTCTACTGAGACAACTGCCAGCACGATGGCGTCCAATAACGCCGCGCCGGTGTTAAATACCATCTTCTCATCTCCTGTCTTTGTTCTTTTCCTTTGGGAAAAGAATATGAATACTGCCTTACAAACAATATTATATGCTGTATAATATTATATGTCAATACAGTATGTTTTACGATTATATTACAAATACAAAAATCCCCATACATGTCCTGATTCTTAGAGCATGTATAGGGATCTATTTTTTATTCGTCCATGTCAGGTTTTTAAAACCATTATCGACACAGTATTTTTCATGTTATTAGGAGAACAATTCCTCCACCAAGCCTTCCATAACCCACTGATCAGCGGCACCCATCAATTCTCTGGCAGAATGCATACCCAAAATAGCGATACCGGCATCCATAGTTCGCATGGTAATACCAGCAGATGCGATGGAGCCCAATGTGCTGCCACCTCTCTGGCTGGAATGATTTAAAAAGCGCTGATAAGGCACCTTGGCCTTTTCACACAGTCCATGAAGGATAGCTACTGCCTCGCAGTCATTGGCATAAGACTGAGACGCTGCGATCTTCAAGGTCACACCGCCACCCATTACAGGGCGGTTGATAATGTCTGCCTTTTCCGGACAATTGGGATGAACCGCATGAGCCACATCCAGAGACAGGAAAAATCCGTCTGCTAAATCAGCTAACATCTTCGTGCGGCTGAAGCCAAAGGCAGCATAAATGCGCTCCAGCAGGAAAGGCATCAGATTGGAAGCAGCACCCTGCTTAGTATTGCTGCCAACTTCTTCGTTATCAAACAGAGCTATCAGATTGATACCTTCGCTACGACGACCACGGATCAGGCCCTGCACACAGGCACGCACAGAAGTAATATTATCCAGACGAGGACAGGAAATCATAGTCTCCTCAAAGCCTACGAAACAGCCCTCTTCACACTGATATAAAAACAGCTCGTAGTCCAGGATCTCCTCAGGCTCTCTGCCGATCTCGTGAGCCAGAGCCTTGATAAAGAACTGAGGATCCACCTCTTCACCGGCCAGATCTGCCAAAGGCAACATATCCTTCTGAGGATCTAAGGTCTGTCCTTCATTTACCGAACGATTCATGTGGATCGCCAGGCTAGGGATAGTCACTACAGGACGTCCGAAATCTACAGTTACCGTCTCAGGATGGAAAGGATCTTCACTGAGCAGTGCCACCTTACCGGAGATAGACAAAGGACGATCCATCCAGGTGCTGCGGATCATGCCGCCATAGGGCTCTACATTCAGCTTGCGACAGCCAAAGGCAGTAATCTCCGGAGACATCTTGATCTTAAAGCAAGGAAAATCGTTATGAGAAGATACGATGCGGATATTCTGACGTTCCGTCATCTTCTCACCGATGGTAAATCCAAACAAAGTACGATCAAAGGCAGTCACCACATATTTGCCACCGTACTGTAACTTCCATTCTTCATGAAGAGCCAGCTCTTCAAATCCATTTTCTTTCAACTCGTCTCTAACATATTCGATTGCAGTAAAAGGAGAAGTAGATTTACGGATCTGCTCCATCAGATCCAGCGCACACTGTCTCACTTCACGATATTGTTCCATCATTATGTCCTCCCATTCTGTTGATTCTATTTATGATAAGGCTCGTTATTCATGATACGATACGCCCGATACACCTGCTCCAGCAAAATCACCCGCATCAGCTGATGAGGAAATGTCATCCTGGAAAAACTAATAGCTTCATTGGCACGCTTCATGACTTCGCCACTGAGTCCCAGTGATCCGCCGATCACAAATACGATATGACTCTCTCCACGGATACCCAGTTTTTCGATTTTCTCAGACAATTCTACCGAATCCGGCTGTTTGCCTTCGATAGCCAGTACCATCACATAGGCATCTTCCGGAATCTTATCCAGGATCCGTCGACCTTCTTTTTCTTTGATCTGCTGATTGACCGCCTCCGAAGCTCCGTCCGGCGTCTTTTCATCGGGTACCTCTATGATCTCCAGCTTACAGTAACGGCTGAGCCGTTTGCTGTACTCATCAATGGCTCCAGTGAAATATTTTTCTTTTACTTTTCCCACACATACGATGGTAATACGCATCCTATTCCACCTTTCTCATAATGTTATCACTGAATGATCATACTAACATGTCAAATACATCACCGTGTTAACATTTTTACGATTTAAAGTCCCAACTTGTAGTATACAAAATTTTTCATCAAAAATCAAGCGTAATCCGCAAACTTACATAACATAAAAACAAGCCTTTTGAAACAGGAAAGGATCTGACTACGCAGACCCTTTCCTGTTTCTATCCTATTCACTTTCCTGTGCGTTCTCTAATGAACATGTACTTCTTGCAACAAAGCCTTGATTCTTTCCTCATCCGGTGCCTGAGATCCATCACAGGTCACTGCAGCAGTACCTGCTGCCACTGCTAGTTTCAGGATCTCCTCCTGAGACATTTCCTGTTCCAAACCATAGGCCACGGCACCTACCATAGAATCTCCCGCACCCACCGTACTTGCCACAGACACTGGCGGCGCTGACACCTGGAAATGACGCATCCCATGATTCCCGTCCATCCAGCACAGCAAAGCCCCATCTGGTCCCATGGATACCAACACATGTTCCGCTCCCGCCTGCAGCATTTTTCCGGCAGCCTCCATCAGAGCTTCACGTGAATCAAGCGCATGGCCCACATACCCCGCCAGTTCATGATGATTTGGTTTCACCAAATAAGGCTTGGCAGACAAAGCGGCATCCAACAACGGTCCTTCGGCATCTACGATGACCTTTGCACTCCTTTCACGCCCCAAAGCGGTCAGCTGCCCATAAATGTCCTTCTTCACAGATGCAGGCACACTGCCGGACAGAATCAAAATATCCTCAGGCTGCACATTATCCTGCAGCCACGTTATCATGTTCAGCATTGCCTCTGGGGAAATCGGTGCCCCCGGCTCATTGATATCGGTATTCGTATGACGAACCGGATCCATCACCTTTACATTGGTTCGTGTATCTCCTTCTGCAGGGATCACATGAACAGAAAATCCACAACCTTCTGCCAGCTGCTTCCACTGTTCACCAGCCATGCCGCCCAGGGCTGCGATAGCTACACTGACACCACCCAGACTGGCAATCATCTTGGACACATTGACACCTTTACCACCGGGATCCAAGCGTACCTGAGTGATACGATTGACCTGATCTACTCCAAAAGAAGGGATCACCACTGTTTTATCCAGAGCAGGATTCAAAGTTATGGTATAGATCATAAAGCCTCCTTCAGTTTCATTCTCTTCTGCTTCTGACTTTGCATCAAAGTTATGCCCATGCTTCCAACAAATATGCTTCTGCCTCGGCAGACCATAAACCATTGTTTTCGTTACAAATCTGAGCCAATCGGGCAAAACGCTCATCGGTTTCTCCCAATGCTGCAAAATCTTCTATAGCGGTCAGGGGCATTTGAATGTGGGTATAGATCAGTTTCTTGCCGCCAGGCAATTGAGGAAGATTCTTTGTGGCTTCTGCGCAGCAATCCAGACCACCGATATGAGTGATCATTACAGCAGGATTTATTTTCTTTTCTGCGCAAAGCGCCAGTGCTTCCCGCATATCCTCGGT